>NZ_PTRH01000012.1:0-145717 GCF_002965045.1 Escherichia sp. MOD1-EC6300
CCCCGGCTGAACCCTGAACAATGCTACCGCCATACTGCGTCATGTCGCCCTGACGCGCCGCCGGTTTTCCGCTCATCGTAAAATCCTTTTCTATTATTTTAATGACAGTATCTTCATACGAAAAAGCGAAGAAAAACTTGTGGTCACAATGAATTGAAGATTTTTAGGAATATATTTAGAACGTTACAAAAGAGAAGGTTCGGATAGGGTATTTAGAGAGGAATCAGGTGTGCTAGTGGCCCTTTGTTGATCGTTCACCAAAGGACCCAATAATAGGCTTAATCTTCCTTCGGCAAGCACTGCAAATGCCCGTGCCGCACGCCGCGCTGGGCGATAACGTCATCGGCAAAATGTTGCACGTCGCCCATGTCACCTTTCAACACGGCGATTTCCAGGCAATCGTCGTGATTGATATGTACATGCAGCGTGGCAACAGAGAGATCGTGGTGATGATGCTGGGTGGAGACAATACGGCTGGCTAAGTCGCGTTTTTCGTGTTCATACACATACGACAGCACCGCGAAGCCTTGTGTGCCGTGCTGCTGGGTGGCCTCCTGCGCCAGGGCACTCCGCAAAATATCGCGGATAGCTTCGGAACGGTTGTTATAACCACGACGCTGGCTCAGGCTGTCCAGCGTCTCCAGTAAATCGTCATCAAGGGTGATGGTGACTCGTTGCATTGACTTAAACCTTTTCTGTGGCGCGACGGCGCACTGGGAATGCGGGTAATACCGCGTTTTGTAGCACACGTCCGGCGTCAGAGGAAAAGGTTAATTTATCTCCCACCACCTGGGTTTCGACAATTTGCCCGTTATCCATCACCATCACCCGCTGACAGAAGCGCTCCACCAGACGTAAGTCGTGGGTGATAAACAGGCAGGCGGTGCCAAACTGCTGTTGCAGCTTTTTCAGCAGGCGAATGACGCCCGCCTGTAACACGAGATCAAGGTTGGAAACGGCTTCATCCAGAATCAGCAGTTTCGGTTCGACCGCCAGCGCACGTGCCAGGCAGACGCGCTGGAGCTGACCGCCGCTTAACTGCGGTGGGCGTTTGTCGAGCACGCTATCGTCAAGATCGACTGCCTTCAGCATTTCGCTGGCGCGCGCCAGTTGTTCCGCTTTTTTCAGCGCCAGCAGGTGGCGCATCGGTTCACGCAGGATCTCGCGCACGGTTTTGCGCGGATTCACGGCGCTGATGGAGTCCTGAAATACCATCTGAATATCGCGGCGGAACGCTTTACGCTGGGCGCGATTGAGCTTTGCCAACGGTTCGCCGCGCCAGCTAATATTCCCTTGTGAGGGAGACTCTAAGCCTACCAGCAGCCGCGCGAGAGTGCTTTTTCCGCAGCCGCTGCGTCCCAGCAGGGCGACGGTTTCACTGCTTTTCAGGGTCAGCGAAACGTTATTGAGCACTGCCTGATGCTGGTGCTTACCGCTGAATCCACCGTGTGCGTACTGGTGTGAAAGGTCGGAGACGTTAAGTAAAGTCATGATGCCAGCTCCATACCATAAAGGGCGAGGTGAGCAGAAACCAGGCTGCGCGTTACCGCATGTTTGGGGGCGTTAAACAGTGTTTCGACATCGCCCTGTTCGACAATCTTACCGTGCGACATCACCGCCACGTCATCCGCCAGACGCGCCACTACGCCCATATCATGGGTGACCAGCAGCATTCCCGGTGCTTGTTTTTGCATAATGCTTTCCAGCAGATCCAGAATGCGTGCTTGCGCTACTACATCAAGATCGGTGGTCGGTTCATCGGCGATGATAAACGGTGATTCACATAGCACTGCCATCGCAATCATCATGCGCTGCAACATGCCGCCGCTCATCTCGAACGGGTATAGCTTCAGCACGCGTGCGGCGTTTTCCAGCCCTACCGCTTCTATAGCGGCAATAAGCGTGGCGTCATCGGCGGGTTTCCCCAGTGCCTGGCAAGTTTCCCGCGCGTGCGTGTGCATGGTGTGCAGCGGATTAAAGGCACTGCGCGGGTTCTGCATGATAGTGGCAATTTTGATACCGCGCAGGGCGCAGGGAGAAACCGGTTTGCCATCGGCCAAAATTTCCCCCGCCGTCTGGCGAACGCCAGCGGGCAGAATGCCCAGCGTCGCGGCACAGGTCAGCGACTTCCCGCTGCCACTACCGCCGACTAACGCCAGCACGCGTCCGCGTTGCAGGGTTAACGATACGCCGTGTACCAGCGGTTGCGCGGCCTGTAGCGCGATATTACGTAATTCAATCTGTTGCGGCATTAGTGTGCGTGCTCCGTCACCAGATGAGGGTCCAGATGATCGCGCAGTGCGTCACCCACCAGGTTAAAGGCCATCACGCTGATAAACAGCGCCAGTCCCGGCCAGAACATTTGCAGCGGCTGGGTCCAGATATACTGACGTGCATCGTTAATCATCACGCCCCATTCGGCGGTCGGGGCGGTCACGCCGAGACCGAGGAAGGACATCCCCGCGACGTGTAGCATCATATGGCCGATATCCAGCGTCGCCAGCACCAGCAGTGAAGGGATCACCGCGCCCGCCAGATGATCGATAAACACCCGCACATGGCCTGCGCCAGAAAGCCGTGATGCCAGCACAAACTCGCGCTGGCGCAGTGAAATCACCAGACTGCGCACCATGCGCGCGTACCACGCCCAGTGCGACAGGGCGATGGCGATAATCACATTGGTCAACCCGGTGCCGAGCACGCCGACCATAAAGAACGACAGAATCGACGTCGGGAAGGTCATAAACATATCCGCCACGCGCATGGT
Source organism: Escherichia sp. MOD1-EC6300 (assembly GCF_002965045.1). NCBI lineage: Bacteria > Pseudomonadati > Pseudomonadota > Gammaproteobacteria > Enterobacterales > Enterobacteriaceae > Escherichia > Escherichia sp. MOD1-EC6300. The sequence continues at coordinate 2,768 of NZ_PTRH01000012.1, forward strand.
GGCCTGATCAACGCGCCCGCCAATCAGCCCGGCGCTGCCGCCAATAATCAGCCCTAACGCCAGCACCAACAGCAGGCAGGCCATTACCGAGCCAAGCGACACACGGGTCGCCGCCATCAGCCGTGAGAAAATATCGCGTCCTAAGTGATCGGTGCCCAGCCAGTGCTGTGCATCCGGAGAAAGCAGACGCGACGGCAAATCAATGACCTGGGGATCGTATGGCAGCCACCACTGGCTGGTGAGCGCAATCAGTGCCAGCAGGGCGATAATGATGAGCGCCAGGCGTACCGACCAGCGAGAAGAGAGGAAAAAGTTCACGCGTGCGCTCCTTCATGACGACGAATGCGCGGGTCCAGCGCGGCGTTGAGCAAATCGACAATCAAATTACAGACCACAAAAACCACCACCATCATCAGCGTAAAGCATTGGATCACCGGATAGTCACGGTTAAAAATCGCCGACACCGCATAGCGCCCGACGCCCGGCCAGGCAAAGATGTTTTCGATAATCATCGTCCCGCCAATCAGTTCGCCAATGTGCATCCCCACGGCGGTGATCATCGGCAGCGAGGCATTGCGCAGGATATGGCGGCGTTCGGTCTGTTTGTCGTTCAGGCCGCGCAGTCGCGCCCAGGTCACATGACGCTGACCGGCGACGTCCAGCATGCTGGCGCGCAGCAGACGCGCGTTAATCGCCAGCGACATAAAGGCGATGGAAACCGCAGGCAAAATGATGTGCTGCCAGCCGCCGTAACCCATCGCGGGCAGCCATTGCAGATACACTGAAAATGCCATCACCAGTAAAAACGCCAACCAGAAGTTGGGCATTGAAACGCCAAGAAACGCGATAAAACGCACGGCGAAATCCGGCAGGCGGTCGCGATGGCGCGCCGCCCAGATGCCGAGCGGCACGGAAGTGAGCAGAATTAATACCAGCGCCGCGCCCGCCAGTTCCAGCGTGGCGGGCAGGAAGGTCAGCATATCGTCCAGCACCGGGCGTTGGCTGGCGAATGAGATACCAAAGTCAAGATGCAGCGCTTTCCACAACCAGGTTCCGTACTGCACGTACAACGGCTGATCCAGCCCCAGCATGGTGCGGGTAGAAGCCAGCATTTCCGGCGTCGGCGGTAGGTTAGACAGACGCAGATAATCGAGCGCCGGGTCGCCGGTGCCGAGGCGCAGCATCAGAAAAATGATCACCGAGGCGGCGAGCACCATCGGGATCAGCAGCAGAAAGCGGCGTAATACATAACGCAACATTAAGGTTTCACCGGTTTAATCTGTTCGAACGGGATTTCGGTGGCGATCGGCGCGTAGGGGATGTTACCCAGTTCCGGTTTTGAAACCACCATCATTGAGATATAGCTGATGGGCAGATAAACCGCCTCGTCATGCAGACGGGTCAGAATGTCGCGATACAGTGCCTGACGTTGGGTTTCGTCGTGTGTCGCCAGCACTTCGCCAATCTCTTTATCAATCAGTGGCTTGTCGGCTAAACCTTGCTGTGCCTGGAAGTCAGCGTGCGACGGTACGCGCATTGAACTCAGGAAGGCGTGTGGATCGTATGGCGCGCCCCAGGTACGGTGGAAAATCATGCCAAAACGACCGTCGCGCTGACGAGCATAGATACTGCTCTCTTCTTCGCCGATCAGCGTGACATCCGCGCCAATCTGGCGCATATCAGCCTGAATGATTTCGGCCATTGATTTGCTTAACGCATCGGTGCCGATGAACGACAGTTCAATGCGCAGCGGCTGACCATTTTTCTCGCGGATGTCTTTGCCTGCGGGCAGCGTCCAGCCTGCTTGTTCCAGCAACGCTTTCGCTTTCTGCGGATCGTACTGGCGCGGTTTCAGGCCGAGATTGGCATAGGGCACGGAAGGGGCAAACAGGGTGTCGGCGACCTGCTGGGTGCCATACAACGCGTTATCGATCAGCGATTTTTTGTTTACCGCGTAATTGAGCGCTTCACGTACGGCCAGCTCGTTGGTGGGGGCTTTGGCAGTATTGAGCGCCAGCATCACGGTTTCGATCGGCTGTGACAGTTGGGTGTGGTAAGCCGGGTTCTGGCTAAAGCGGGCGAAGGTATCGAGCGGTAATAGCCCTTCATTACCGTATAGTAGATCGATATCGCCGGTTTCAAACGCTACTGCGCGGGTAGTCGGGTCTGGGATGACGTTAAAAGTGATCTTCTTAATCGCCGGCTTTTCGCCCCAGTAGTTTTCGTTACGGACGAAGACATCGTACTGATTCAGTTTCGATTCCTGCAAAACCCACGGCCCGGTGCCAATCGGCGCTTTAATCCCATTCATGGTTTCATGGTTTTTAAACTGCGAAGGGGCGATAAAGCGGAAAGGACGGGGCAGGGCCAGTTCTTGCAGGAAAGGGTAGTAGGCGCTTTTCAGGGTGATTTGCAGCTCGGTTTTACTGAGAGCTTTGACATCAACAATCTGGTTTGCCAGCTCCAGCCAGGCGTGACGTTGACGGTTGTCGAGCACAGCGCGGAAGTTTTCTGCCGCGGCCTCTGCATCAAACGGTTCACCGTTAGAGAATTTCACATCATCACGCAGGGTGAAGGTCCAGGTTTTGCCATCTTCTGAATGGGTCCAGCTTTTTGCCAGCCACGGGATCACCGAACCGTCTGCCTGATATTTCACCAGTGGTTCATAAACCATGCTCTGGGCGAACATCTGGTTGGGTGTGTAAAGGTGCGGGTTTAGTGGCCCGACATTCACCGGCCAGGCGGTGGTGATTTCATCTGGTGCAGCGGCATGGACGATAAAAGACGCACAAGCCAGCAGCGCAAATAGAGTGCGGCGTAGTGTGGAGAGCATTGTAACCCCAATGGATTAAAATAGATGGCGGAAATAAGTATGACGATTTTAAGTATTCGTCATACTGATAACCTGTTCTGGATCAATAGATGGGCAGTCGGATGGGCTGATCAGTTAACTGAATCGATCCATTGCACACTGTCGGCGGTGAGCGTAAAGGGAGTAGGGGTGCAGATCGCCAGACTTAAATTTTCAAGCTGACAATGGCTGACTGACAGCGAGGACTGATAGGTGCTGTCTACGCTGACGATTTGCCAGGCGCTGCCGCCACGTTGTTTAACGATGGCTTCTTTGCGTGTCCAGATGCGCCAGAACATTTCCAGTTGCTGATCTGGATGCACGGCGTCCATCTCGGCATGTTCTCCGAGGCTGAACACCGCGTTCGCCAGCCAGCGCCAGTTGGCACGCGGGCGAATCACTTCGATATCGCAGCCGACTTCGCCCTCATCGCTCAACAGTAGGGCAATATCGTCACCGCTATGGCTTAAGTTGAACCATAGCGGCGTTTCCGATGCGAATGCGGGTTTGCCTTGTTCGCCGTAGATGATCTCAGGTAGCGGGGAAAGCGTGTGTGAAAGCAATGCACGCCCCGCCAGCCAGCGTTCGCGCCGTGGACCTTGCGGTGCTTTATCGCGTAAAGCCGGTGGCAGTGGAGCTGCGCTTAAGGTCGAAACTTTCCCCAGAACTATCCGATACATATCAGGGCCAACGTTTAATGGAAAATGAAAGTGCGTATCGTATCACTTGTCGCCTCATCCCGGTAACCGACTTTTCGGTCTGCCCGGCCCCAGTAAGATCGCCAGTTTGCTGCCGCCTTTGGTGGTTTCCATCCAGATTTTACACACGCTAGTTAATGGCACCGAAAGCAACATACCTACCGGGCCGAGCAGCCATCCCCAAATCAATAATGAAAGAAATACCACCATGGTGGACATCCCCAGGCGATGGCCCATCATTCGCGGTTCTAAAATATTGCCGATGACCATATGGACAACTAAAAACAATGCGCCGACCAGAATACATTCGTAAACGCCATTAAACAGCAGCACCTGAATCATTGGCGGTACGGCGGAAATTACCGCGCCGATATTGGGCACGTAGTTGAGCAAAAACGCCAGTACTGCCCACATCAGCGCAAACTGTACGCCCATAAGTTCCAGCCCCAGCCAGACGATAATGCCTGTCCATAAACTTAGCAGTGTCTTCAATGCAAGATAGTGCGAAACACCTTTTAAGGCGCGGTGTAGTCCGGCGATGTGAATCTGTGGATTATTCAACGCAAAACGCATTTTGTAAGGGACGTGGCGCACTTCAAACAGCATGAAAACTACGGTCATCACCAGCAAAAGCACGCTCGCCATTGCCCCGGAAAGCCCGGTCATTAGCGCCGTGGTGAAGGTAACCACTTTTTCCGAGTCCATCCGCTGCAGCATTCGCTCCGGCGACATATGCAAATTAAGAAAAGGCAACATCTCCTGCAATTTAAAAAGTTTGCGCGTCAGCTCCTTATTAAACTTCGGCAGCATAGAGATGAATTCGTTAAACGAAGCTGCCAGTACACCGACCAGCGCGGTTAGTGCGATCAGCATCACCACCACCACAATCGTAATTGCAACGGGGCGTTGTACTCCGCGACGAATAAACCAGGTGACGAGCGGGTTGAGGACGATGGCAAAAAACAGCGCCAGTAACAGTTGCACAATGATATCTGCCGCTGCGTGAATTCCCGCGAGGATCACTACCAGCGAGGCCAGCTTGAGCAGAATGTGCATGCCCGTTTTATCGGGTTGAGGGGTTTCCATTGGGGCTTCCTTGTGACTTTTTGTATTAAGTGTAGCGGGAGTCACGCCAGCAATATTCTGATTCTTCCTGCTGATTTTCACGTCAGCACGTGGTAAAAATGAAACACTGTTGTAAAAATGTGGTGATCCTCATGCCCGAACCCGTAGCCGAACCCGCGCTAAACGGATTGCGCCTGAATTTGCGCATTGTCTCCATTGTCATGTTTAACTTCGCCAGCTACCTCACCATCGGGTTGCCGCTCGCTGTATTACCGGGCTATGTCCATGATGTGATGGGCTTTAGCGCTTTCTGGGCAGGATTGGTTATCAGCCTGCAATATTTCGCCACCTTGCTGAGCCGCCCTCATGCCGGACGTTACGCCGATTTGCTGGGACCCAAAAAGATTGTCGTCTTCGGTTTATGCGGCTGCTTTTTGAGCGGTTTGGGGTATCTGACGGCAGGGTTAACCGCCAGTCTGCCCGTCATCAGCCTGTTATTACTGTGCCTGGGGCGCGTGATCCTTGGGATTGGGCAAAGTTTTGCCGGAACGGGATCGACCCTATGGGGCGTTGGCGTGGTTGGTTCGCTGCATATCGGGCGGGTGATTTCGTGGAACGGCATTGTCACTTACGGGGCGATGGCAATGGGCGCGCCGTTAGGTGTGGTGTTTTATCACTGGGGCGGCTTGCAGGCGTTAGCGTTAATCATTATGGGTGTGGCGCTGGTGGCCATTTTGTTAGCGATCCCGCGTCCGACGGTAAAAGCCAGCAAAGGCAAACCGCTGCCGTTTCGCGCGGTGCTTGGGCGTGTCTGGTTATACGGCATGGCGCTGGCGTTGGCTTCTGCCGGATTTGGCGTTATCGCCACCTTTATCACATTGTTTTATGACGCTAAAGGCTGGGACGGTGCGGCTTTTGCGCTGACGCTGTTTAGCTGTGCGTTTGTCGGTACGCGTTTGTTATTTCCTAACGGCATTAACCGTATCGGCGGCTTAAATGTGGCGATGCTCTGCTTTAGCGTTGAGATTATTGGCCTGCTGTTGGTCGGCGTGGCGACCATGCCGTGGATGGCGAAAATTGGCGTCTTACTGGCAGGGGCGGGGTTTTCGCTGGTGTTCCCGGCGCTTGGTGTGGTGGCGGTCAAAGCAGTGCCGCAGCAGAATCAGGGGGCGGCGCTGGCAACTTACACCGTATTTATGGATTTATCGCTTGGCGTGACCGGACCACTGGCTGGGCTGGTGATGAGTTGGGCGGGCGTCCCGGTGATTTATCTGGCGGCGGCGGGACTGGTCGCAATCGCGTTATTACTGACGTGGCGATTAAAAAAACGGCCTCCGGTGGAAGTACCTGAGGCCATCTCATCATCTTAAAACTTACTGAATAACCAGCGTATTAATGATGTTTTCTGCGGTGGTCTGTGCTTTTTGCTGATCGTCAGCTGGCAGCGTAATTTGCATGGTCAGCAGTTGATTACCCACGTTACCCAGAATAACGGAAGAGTACGCCGTCTGGCCTTTCGCGGAGATAATGCTGTCTAACTGCTGCATTTTGTGACCTTTCAGCTCAATGGCTTTATTGGTTACCACTTGCAGCTGCGGATCGCGGCTACGTTGCTGATCTTCCAGGCGCTTCGCCAGCACCGCCAGATCTTCTTTCGGATCATCGCCCATGATGACGATGACTGCTTTTTGCCCGGTGGCGTCGGACCAGACATGCATGTTATTAGCCTGCGTTCCCAGCTTACCGCTCTGGTCGGTCATATCCGCTGGCAGCGAGAAACTTAACTTGCCATCAAGCAGGTTGACGGGATTCCCGGTAGCGTTACTTTCCGCGACCGAACCCTGCGCCGTAGCGTTAGTGTCTTTATCATCACAGGCCGCAAGCCCCATAACCAGCAGGCCAATTCCGACATATTTAACCAGATTGCGCATTGACTTCTTCCTTTCGATAAACGGCCATAACGGCTCATTCATCCATCTTATCACAACTCTGATAACGAACCTTTAACTCGCCTGCAAAGCGTTGATTTCGGATTTATCTGCCAGTCTTTTCAACAGCATATTGAGTAATACGCCATACATTGGCAGGAAGAAAACGATACTGATTAACACTTTGAAACAGTAATCGACCAGCGCGATTTCCATCCAGTGTTCAGCCATAAAGGCATCTGGGCTGCGCCAGAAGGCAATGAAGAAGAAGGCCAGCGTGTCGCTGACGTTCCCAAACAGGGTGGAAGCCGTCGGTGCCAGCCACCAGCGACGACTCTGACGCAGGCGGTTAAAAACGTGCACGTCGAGGATTTGCCCCAGCGCGTAGGCCATGAAACTGGCGGTGGCGATACGGGCGACAAACAGGTTGAAGTGGGCGAGCGCGCCGAACCCCTGCCATGAACCCATATAGAACAGCGACGAGATGACGTAGGAGATCAGCAATGCGGGGATCATCACCGCAAAGATGATGCGACGAGCCAGCGGCGCGCCAAAAATACGCACAGTCAGGTCGGTAGCAAGGAAAATAAACGGAAAGCTAAACGCGCCCCAGGTGGTATGGAAACCAAAAATGGATACGGGAAGCTGAACCAGATAGTTACTGGAGGTGATCACCAACAGATGAAATAACGATAACCAGAACAACGCCTTATAGCGTTGAGTTTGCGAGAAAACGTTCATATTGTACCTTTTTGATTAACCATTGGGGTGAGGGAACCCAATACGTACGACACGTCTGTTACCTTAACATAATAACGTGCTGACCCTTTTTTCGAGCCGCCGCATGATACTGCTTTACGTTGACAATGCAATGGTTAATTTTCACGCAATCGTTAACCTGGTTTGCTTACGGACTCACAGGGCGTAAACTAGCGCCGTTTTTTTATGTGATGAGAAGAAAATGACCGATCTCTTTTCCAGCCCTGACCACACACTCGACGCACTTGGCCTGCGCTGCCCGGAACCAGTAATGATGGTGCGCAAAACTGTGCGCAATATGCAGCCAGGTGAAACGTTGCTGATTATTGCTGACGATCCGGCGACGACACGCGATATTCCTGGGTTTTGTACCTTTATGGAACACGAACTGGTTGCGAAAGAGACCGATGGACTGCCTTATCGTTATTTGATTCGCAAATCGGGGTAAGGTGGATCAGGCTAGCGGACCGATCGCGCTCAATTTTGCGGCTTGAAACCGGTTTGTAGGACGGATAAGGCGTTCAAGCTGCATCTGGCGATACGGTGCACAATGCCTGATGCGACGCTGTCGCGTCTTATCATGCCTACGAGTTCTATGCTCTGTGTAGGACGGATAAGGCGTTCACGCCGCATCCGGCGGTTGTGTGTGGATGCCTGATGCGACGCTGTCGCGTCTTATCATGCCTACGAGTTCAATGCCCTGTGTAGGCCAGATAAGGCGTTTACGCCGCATCCGGCACGCAAACGTAATGGAATGCACAAATGGATTATTTAATTCCAGTTTGTCTGGCATTGCTGGGATTGCTCGCGATCTTCACCCCCAATTGGCTGATCCCTGTTTTTATCGTCGTGGGGGGATGGCTGGGGGTACTTGCCTGGGGTTGGCTCTGGCTAATGATTTTTTTACCTTTACTTAACGGTGTCGGGCTTGCTTATGCCCTGTGGTTGATGTTCAAAAGGCCATCCATAGCATCCCGCCTGGTTGCTGCATGCTGTGTTATCTCCGTCATTCTGATGTTAGCGCTTTATTATGCTTTCCTGACTATGCCGCCGTTCCCGCCTCAGCACTAAGCCTGATAGCCAGAGGCTATCAGGCAACACTTTTACTTCCTGCGCAACAATCTTAACGCATTCGCTGTTACCAGCACCGTCGCACCCGTATCTGCCAGCACCGCCAGCCATAGTCCGGTCATCCCTAACAGCGTTGTGACGAGGAAGATCCCTTTCAGCCCCAGCGCAATGGTGATGTTCTGGCGGATGTTGGCGTGAGTGGCGCGTGCCAGTTCAATCATCTGCGCCAGGCCGCGCAGGTGGTTATGGGTTAATGCTGCGTCGGCGGTTTCCAGCGCCACATCTGTGCCACTGCCCATTGCAATTCCTATGGCGGCAGCTTTCATGGCGGGCGCGTCGTTAATACCGTCACCGACCATCGCCAGAGGCGCATGTTGATTCAGCTCGGTCACCGCTTTGACTTTATCTTCTGGTAATAGGCCCGCTTTAAATTCCAGCCCCAGTTCACCGGCGATTGCCGCCGCTGCGCGTGGATTATCGCCAGTGAGGATCACCCCTTTGACACCCAGGGCGCTCAGTTCGCTGATGGCAGTTGCGGCGTCGGCGCGCAGGGTATCCTGCAATGCAATTACGCCAAGCACGTCATCGTTACGCACCACCAGTACTACCGTTTGCCCGGCGCTTTCCAGTTCGTTAATTAAACCAGCAAATGCAACAGCCGGATGTTTTCCGGCAGCGCATATCAACACGCGCTCGCCGTTAATCAGTGCTTCAATACCAGACCCGACCAGCGCCCGCTGTGATTCGGCGGCGGGAATGGCGAGTTCAGCAACCTGTGCTTCGCGTACGATGGCTTGCGCCAATGGATGCGTCGCGCCTTGCTCGACCGCCGCTGCCAGTGTCAGCAGTTCAGATTCACTAATACCCGTTGCCGGATGAATCGCGGTAACGCGCGGTTTACCGACGGTCAGCGTACCGGTTTTATCAAACGCCACCTGGGTAACACGACCTAGTTGTTCCAGCGCCGCACCGCCTTTAATCAACGCCCCACGACGCGCTGCGGCTGCCAGCCCGGAGGTGATCGCCGCAGGTGTTGAGATCACCAGCGCACACGGGCAGCCAATCAGCAGCAGCGTCAGCCCTTTATAAATCCACTCCTGCCAGCTTGCGGCAAACAGCAGCGGCGGCACCAGCGTCACCAGCAGGGCGACGGCCATAATCGCTGGCGTGTAAATACGGCTGAAACGGTCGATAAACCGCTCAATCGGTGCGCGGCGCTCTTCAGCTTCTTCGATCAGTTTCAGAATCCGGTCAATGGCGCTGGCACCCGGTTCTGACAGCACTTCCAGCGTTACCAGACGGTCTACGCTGGTGGCGCCTGCAGGAACTTTATCACCCGTCGCGCGTTCCACCGGAATGGATTCGCCGGTCAGGGCGCTTTCATCAAAACTGGCAAAGGGCGAGAGCAGTTTACCGTCGGCAGGTAAACGCCCACCTGCCGCAACTTCGATAACATCGCCCGGACGCAGGCTGTTAATTGCTACCTCTTCACGCTTGCCATTACGCAGGCGCGTGGCGGTTTCCGGTTTCAGCGCCATTAACGCGCTGACCCCTTGACGCGCGCGGCTGGCGGCCCAGCCTTCCAGTCGTTCACCAATCAAAAACAGCAGCAACACCATCGCAGCTTCAGCCGTTGCGCCAATAAACAGCGCACCAATAGCGGCTACGCTCATTAAGGTTTCAATAGCGAAGTAGCTGCCGGATTTGATCAGCCGTAATGCCTGACGAGCAATCGGGTACAGCCCAACCAGCGTGGTCGCGATAAACGCCAGTTGACCGAACGGATGATTAAACTGCTCCAGACCCCAGCTGATTGCCATCAACACGATTAGCGTAATCAGCGGCAGATTCTCTTTCAGGCGTGATTCTTGTTGTTCGTCGGCGGACTGTTCATCGCGCAGGGAATAGCCCGCTTTTTGCACCGCAGATTCAACTTGTGCACGGATGTCATTGTCGGCATCAACCACCAGTTTTTCGGTGGCGAACAGCACCTGCACCTGATTCACGCCTGCAAGCTGGCGCACGGCATTTTCTACCTTGCGCGCGCAGGCGGCGCAGTCCATGCCGCTGACTTTCCAGCTATAGCGGGTGCCGGAGACGTTTTCAGAGAGCGTTGGCGTGCTGGAACATGCGCCGTCGCAGCAACAGTCGTTGACGTTCTGTACCGTGGTTAGCGGTTTGAACGCAGAAAATTGAGGGGCTTTCTTGCCGTGATTGTCAGGAGTCGACATGGCATCCTCCGGTTAAGTTTTTTCTCATTAACCGAAGGATACACTCTGGAGTCGACTCCAGAGTCAAGTTTTATCAGAGATACAGCGAGCGGACGATGAGGAAATGTCCGGCAAAATAACAAGCGGCGGCAATCGCGTTATCCGCACGGAAGCGTCGGCGATAGTGGCTACCCAGCCAGACAAAGTTACTGATAAACAGCAACGAAGCGCCGACAAATGCAGAAAGTGCCGGAGCGGTTGGACGGAAGAACCACAGTTCACCTGCCAGCCATACCATCACCAGCGTCATGCCGATAAACGTGCAGATAGGCCAACGATACTCTTCCAGACGCGTCCAGATAATCGCCAGTAACAGCGCGCCCAGAACCAGCAATACCAGTGGCAGAGGCCAGAAGAAAGAGAGCGTCATCTGACTGGCGAAATAGATGGTGTAAAGCAGGTGCGAGAGGAAAAACGCGCCGATGGCGTACATCAGACGTTGACGTGGCAACAGGGTTAGCGCATCGCCCAGCAGTGAGGCGCACAGCCCCGCCAGCACCAGATAGCTAATGGCGTCGAACATCGGCGCTTGCCATGCCAGTAACAGCAGGAGAAGAAGGGTTAACGGTTTAAACACCCAGCGTTGCCAGGTTGGCCCACGATACGATGCATCCACAGATAGCCATGCGGAAAGACAGACTGCGATAAACGACCAAAGCATCTTAGTTCCTTGAATTCGTTATTTTTTCGTAAGCGGAATGCCTACGGTCTTGCTTCCAGTTTAGTGGCGAGGGTGGACGGATGACAACACCATAACTGGCAGGGTATGCTTATTTCCGCATTTTCCGATGAGGGATAAAGATGAGCAAACCACCTCTTTTCTTTATTGTTATCATTGGCTTAATTATCGTCGCCGCATCGTTTCGTTTTATGCAACAGCGACGGGAAAAAGCTGATAATGATATAGCGCCACTCCAGCAAAAGTTGGTGGTGGTGAGCAATAAGCGGGAAAAACCGATTAACGATCGCCGTTCGCGCCAGCAGGAAGTAACTCCGGCAGGCACCAGCATGCGCTATGAGGCGAGCTTCAAACCGCAAAGCGGAGGAATGGAACAGACGTTTCGCCTCGACGCCCAGCAGTACCATGCCCTGACAGTGGGCGATAAAGGTACGCTGAGCTATAAAGGAACGCGCTTTGTCAGCTTTGTCAGCAAACAATAAGGTTATTTTTTAACGTTAAATTTCTTCTGCCAGACCAGCAGTTCAAACACGCCGAAAAGGAAAATGCGCACCTTTTCGGCGGTGGTCATCTGCGGGCCATCTTTCGGTAAAGTGGATTTCAACAGCGCCAGCTGCATACCATGCATCAGCACGGTAAAAATCAGCGCCACGTTAACGAAAATATTCAGCGGACGCGGGAAGGGATGCACCAGGTTGAGGATTAAAAATCCCCAAACACAGAGCATTAACACACGACCAATATTAATCAGCATCACTTTCTCCTTGTGCTTCGCGTTGATACAGGCGGTAAGCCACCTGACCTGCCACTTTTTCCCGATGTAATGACCAGTTCGCCGGAACGGTGGGGAGCCCGTTTTCGACTTCGCTTTCGACATAAATCAGGGCTTCGTCAGCCAGCCAGCCGTTATCTTCCAGTAAATTTATCGTCTCTTCTAACAAGCCACGGCGGAACGGTGGATCGACAAAAACGATATTATGCGGTGTGCCTTTTTGCGCCAGGAATGACATCGCGTTGCTGTTCACCACGCGTGCATTACCTGCTTTTAGTGTCGCCAGATTCTTAATTAACTGTTGAGAAACCGCGCGATCCATCTCAATCAACGTGGCCCCCGCAGCGTAGCGCGATAACGCTTCCAGCCCCAGCGCGCCGCTCCCGGCGAAGCAATCCAGACATTGGGCGTCAACAATGACCGGAGCCAGCCAGTTAAACAACGTTTCGCGTACGCGGTCGGTGGTGGGGCGCAGACCTGGGCTATCAGGAACCGGGAGTTTACGGCCTCGCCACTGCCCGCCAATAATGCGGATTTGGCCGCTGCCGGAATGATTCGGTTTTTTCATGATAAATTGCTCAATCCGCCAGATAACACATACTTGCAGGCGGTGATGTGAATTAAGTTAAGTGATAGACTATTTCATCATTTTTTTAGCTGCTATGTACATAGCGTTAACGCTGTGCCATGAAGCAACAGCGAGGAGTGTAGTCGCAAATGGCGAAAGAAAAAAAACGTGGCTTTTTTTCCTGGCTGGGCTTTGGTCAAAAAGAGCAGACCCCGGAAAAAGAGACAGAAGTCCAGAACGAACAACCGGTTGTAGAAGAAATCGTTCCGGCGCAAGAGCCTGCGAAGGCTTCTGAACAAGCCGTTGAAGAGCAGCCGCAGGCGCATACTGAAGCCGAGGCGGAAACTTTTGCTGCCGACGTTGTGGAAGTTACTGAACAGGTTGCTGAAAGTGAAAAAGCGCAGCCTGAAGCTGTTGCTGAACCGGAAGTTATTACTGAGCCGGAAACGATAGTTGAAGAAACGCCAGCGTCAGTCATTGAACCTGAAGTTACGCCAGAGCCTGTGGCTATCGAGCGTGAAGAGCTGCCGTTGCCGGAAGACGTCAAAGCCGAAGAGGTTTCGCCAGAAGAGTGGCAGGCCGAAGCGGAAACCGTAGAGATTGTCGAAGCGGCGGAAGAAGAAGCGGCTAAAGACGAAATCACCGACGAAGAGCTGGAAGCACAGGCGCTGGCTGCCGAAGCGGCAGAAGAGGCGGTGATGGTGGTTCCTCCGGCAGAAGAAGAGCAGCCGGTGGAAGAAATCGCTCAGGAGCAGGAAAAACCGACCAAAGAAGGTTTCTTCGCGCGCCTGAAACGCAGCCTGTTAAAAACCAAAGAAAACCTCGGTTCCGGATTTATCAGCCTGTTCCGCGGTAAAAAAATCGACGATGATCTGTTTGAAGAATTGGAAGAGCAATTGCTCATCGCCGATGTGGGCGTGGAAACCACGCGTAAAATTATCACCAATCTAACAGAAGGTGCGACCCGCAAGCAGCTTCGTGATGCCGAGGCGCTCTATGGCCTATTGAAAGAAGAGATGGGTGAGATTCTGGCGAAAGTCGATGAACCGCTGAACGTTGAAGGTAAAACGCCGTTCGTGATCCTGATGGTGGGCGTCAACGGTGTGGGTAAAACCACGACGATCGGTAAGCTGGCGCGTCAGTTTGAGCAGCAGGGTAAATCAGTGATGCTGGCGGCGGGCGATACTTTCCGTGCAGCAGCGGTTGAACAGCTTCAGGTCTGGGGTCAGCGTAATAATATTCCGGTGATTGCCCAGCATACCGGTGCGGATTCCGCTTCTGTTATCTTCGACGCCATTCAGGCCGCTAAAGCGCGTAACATCGACGTTCTGATTGCCGATACCGCCGGACGCCTGCAGAACAAATCGCACTTGATGGAAGAGTTGAAGAAAATCGTCCGCGTGATGAAGAAACTCGACGTTGAAGCTCCGCATGAAGTTATGCTGACTATCGACGCCAGTACCGGGCAGAATGCAGTAAGCCAGGCCAAACTGTTCCACGAAGCCGTTGGCTTAACCGGCATCACGCTAACGAAACTGGACGGCACGGCGAAAGGCGGGGTAATTTTCTCGGTGGCTGACCAGTTTGGTATCCCTATCCGCTACATTGGTGTCGGCGAACGTATTGAGGATTTGCGTCCGTTTAAGGCGGACGACTTTATAGAGGCACTTTTTGCCCGAGAGGATTAACAATGATTCGCTTTGAACATGTCAGCAAGGCTTATCTCGGTGGGAGACAGGCGCTGCAGGGCGTTACGTTCCATATGCAGCCGGGTGAGATGGCGTTTCTGACCGGTCATTCCGGCGCAGGGAAAAGTACCCTCCTGAAGCTGATCTGTGGGATTGAGCGGCCCAGCGCCGGGAAAATCTGGTTTAGCGGCCATGACATCACGCGTCTGAAAAACCGTGAAGTTCCGTTTCTGCGCCGCCAGATTGGCATGATTTTCCAGGATCACCATCTACTGATGGACCGTACTGTCTACGATAACGTGGCGATCCCGCTGATTATCGCCGGTGCCAGCGGTGACGATATTCGTCGTCGTGTATCGGCGGCGCTGGATAAAGTCGGGCTACTGGACAAAGCGAAGAACTTCCCTATTCAGCTTTCCGGCGGTGAACAACAGCGTGTTGGCATTGCCCGCGCGGTGGTGAACAAGCCCGCGGTACTGCTGGCGGATGAACCGACCGGTAACCTTGACGACGCGTTGTCAGAAGGAATTCTACGTCTGTTTGAAGAATTTAACCGCGTTGGGGTAACCGTATTGATGGCAACGCACGACATCAACCTGATTTCGCGGCGTTCCTATCGCATGCTCACCCTGAGCGATGGTCACTTGCATGGAGGCGTGGGCCATGAATAAGCGCGATGCAATCAATCATATCCGGCAGTTTGGCGGGCGTCTGGATCGCTTCCGTAAATCGGTCGGCGGCTCTGGCGACGGCGGTCGTAACGCGCCAAAACGGGCGAAATCCTCGCCAAAACCGGTAAATCGCAAAACCAACGTTTTCAACGAACAGGTGCGCTATGCCTTCCACGGCGCATTGCAGGATCTGAAAAGTAAACCGTTCGCCACGTTTTTAACGGTGATGGTTATCGCCATCTCCCTGACGCTGCCCAGCGTCTGTTATATGGTGTACAAAAACGTTAACCAGGCGGCGACGCAGTATTATCCGTCACCGCAAATCACTGTTTATCTGCAAAAAACGCTGGATGATGACGCCGCTGCGGGTGTGGTGGCACAGTTGCAGGCCGAGCAAGGCGTAGAGAAAGTAAACTATCTTTCTCGTGAAGACGCACTGGGCGAGTTCCGTAACTGGTCTGGTTTTGGTGGTGCGCTGGATATGCTGGAGGAAAACCCGCTTCCGGCAGTGGCGGTGGTAATCCCGAAACTCGATTTTCAGGGGACCGAGTCACTGAATACCTTGCGCGATCGTATCACCCAGATCAACGGCATTGACGAAGTGCGAATGGATGACAGCTGGTTTGCCCGTCTGGCGGCGTTGACCGGGCTGGTCGGGCGCGTTTCGGCAATGATCGGCGTATTGATGGTGGCGGCAGTGTTCCTCGTCATCGGTAACAGTGTGCGTCTGAGCATCTTTGCTCGCCGTGACTCCATTAACGTACAGAAACTGATTGGTGCGACAGATGGTTTCATCCTGCGCCCGTTCCTGTACGGTGGCGCATTGCTGGGATTTTCTGGCGCATTGTTGTCATTAATTTTGTCAGAGATTCTGGTACTGCGTTTGTCTTCGGCGGTTGCGGAAGTGGCACAGGTTTTCGGAACGAGGTTTGATATCAATGGCTTATCTTTCGATGAATGTCTGCTTTTGCTGCTGGTGTGTTCGATGATTGGCTGGGTGGCAGCCTGGCTTGCCACGGTACAACATTTACGCCACTTTACGCCTGAATAATAAAAGCGTGTTATACTCTTTCCCTGCAATGGGTTCCGTAGCAGGGAAAGAGACCCCGTTGTCTCTTCCCGGTATTTCATCTCTATGTCACATTTTGTGCGTAATTTATTCACAGCGTTGCATTGAACTTGTGGATAAAATCACGGTCTGATAAAACAGTGAATGATAACCTCGTTGCTCTTAAGCTCTGGCACAGTTGTTGCTACCACTGAAGCGCCAGAAGATATCGATTGAGAGGATTTGGATGACTGACAAAATGCAAAGTTTAGCTTTAGCCCCAGTTGGCAACCTGGATTCCTACATCCGGGCAGCTAACGCGTGGCCGATGTTGTCGGCTGACGAGGAGCGGGCGCTGGCTGAAAAGCTGCATTACCATGGCGATCTGGAAGCAGCAAAAACGCTGATCCTGTCTCACCTGCGGTTTGTTGTTCATATTGCTCGTAATTATGCGGGCTATGGCCTGCCACAGGCGGATTTGATTCAGGAAGGTAACATCGGCCTGATGAAAGCAGTGCGCCGTTTTAACCCGGAAGTGGGTGTGCGCCTGGTCTCCTTCGCCGTTCACTGGATCAAAGCAGAGATCCACGAATACGTTCTGCGCAACTGGCGTATCGTCAAAGTTGCGACCACCAAAGCGCAGCGCAAACTGTTCTTCAACCTGCGTAAAACCAAGCAGCGTCTGGGCTGGTTTAATCAGGATGAAGTCGAAATGGTGGCCCGTGAACTGGGCGTAACCAGCAAAGACGTACGTGAGATGGAATCGCGTATGGCGGCACAGGACATGACCTTTGACCTGTCTTCCGATGACGATTCCGACAGCCAGCCGATGGCTCCGGTGCTTTATCTGCAGGATAAATCGTCCAACTTTGCCGACGGCATTGAAGATGATAACTGGGAAGAGCAGGCGGCAAACCGTCTGACCGACGCGATGCAGGGCCTGGATGAGCGTAGCCAGGACATTATCCGCGCACGCTGGTTGGACGAAGACAACAAGTCCACGTTGCAGGAACTGGCTGACCGTTACGGTGTTTCCGCTGAGCGTGTGCGCCAGCTGGAAAAGAACGCGATGAAAAAACTTCGCGCTGCTATTGAAGCGTAATTTCCACTATTAATCAGAGAACCCTGGATGAGAGTCCGGGGTTTTTGTTTTTTGGACCTCTGCAATAATCAATTACCCCCTCCGACAAAACGCCAATCCCCACGCAGATTGTTAATAAACTGTCAAAATAGCTATTCCAATATCATAAAAATCGGGTATGTTTTAGCAGAGTATGCTGCTAAAGCACGGGTAGTCATGCATAAAACGAAATAAAGTGCTGAACAACAACATCACAACACACGTAATAACCAGATGAATGGGGATTCTCAGGATGAATATAAAGGGTAAAGCGTTACTGGCAGGATGTATCGCGCTGGCATTCAGCAATATGGCTCTGGCAGAAGATATTAAAGTCGCGGTTGTGGGCGCAATGTCCGGTCCGGTGGCCCAGTACGGCGACCAGGAGTTTACTGGCGCAGAGCAGGCAGTTGCGGATATTAACGCTAAAGGCGGTATCAAAGGCAACAAACTGCAAATCGTAAAATATGACGATGCCTGTGACCCGAAACAGGCGGTCGCGGTGGCGAACAAAGTCGTTAACGACGGCATTAAATATGTCATTGGCCACCTCTGTTCTTCATCAACGCAGCCAGCGTCTGACATCTACGAAGACGAAGGCATTTTAATGATCACCCCAGCAGCAACCGCACCAGAGCTGACCGCCCGTGGCTATCAGCTGATCCTGCGCACCACCGGCCTGGATTCCGACCAGGGGCCGACGGCGGCGAAATATATTCTTGAGAAAGTGAAACCGCAGCGTATTGCTATCGTTCACGACAAACAGCAGTACGGCGAAGGTCTGGCGCGTGCGGTGCAGGACGGCCTGAAGAAAGGCAATGCTAACGTGGTGTTCTTTGACGGCATCACCGCCGGGGAAAAAGATTTCTCAACGCTGGTGGCGCGTTTGAAGAAAGAGAATATCGACTTCGTTTACTACGGTGGTTACCACCCGGAAATGGGGCAGATCCTGCGTCAGGCACGCGCGGCAGGGCTGAAAACTCAGTTTATGGGGCCGGAAGGCGTGGCTAACGTCTCGCTGTCTAACATTGCGGGCGAGTCAGCTGAAGGGTTGCTGGTAACCAAGCCGAAGAACTACGATCAGGTTCCGGCGAACAAACCAATTGTTGACGCGATCAAAGCGAAAAAACAGGACCCAAGCGGCGCGTTCGTCTGGACCACCTACGCCGCGCTGCAATCTTTGCAGGCGGGCCTGAATCAGTCTGACGATCCGGCTGAAATCGCCAAATACCTGAAAGCGAACTCCGTGGATACCGTGATGGGGCCGCTGACCTGGGATGAGAAAGGTGATCTGAAAGGCTTTGAGTTCGGCGTATTTGACTGGCACGCCAACGGCACGGCGACCGATGCGAAGTAATCATTAATCGGCAACTTTGGGTTGCCGCCAAATTGCTAATATCGAGTACGCATGCTTCATGCCGGATGCGGCGTAAACGCCTTATCCGGCCTACAAGATCCAAAGAAATCAGTAAATTGCAGCACACATTGTAGGCCTGATAAGCGTAGCGCATCAGGCAATTTCTCGTTGGTCATCACTTTTGAAATCAAACTTGACGATTAACGCTTCTCCCAGCCGCCCTGTTGTGCCGTAAACCCCAGCGCCTGCATAAACGCCGTCATCACGCCGCGATCTTCCACGCCTGCATCCGCCATCCACCAGCCTGAAACGCCAGGATTGTTACGCAAAACCTCTTCCAGCAGATATTGCCCCACACCGCGACGTCGGGTGACTTCCCGCACGTGCAGGGAATCCAGTGCCCCCTCGGTGCCGTTTAAGGTTACCCGCACGGCCGCGAGCAGGCGCTCGTTAAAACGCGCGGCGTAGATGCGGTGGTTATCGTCAACCTGTAAAGAGGAAGGGGAGTACTCCGGCCAGATCTTTTGCAGGTCAATCCGGTCCTGGTCGCTAAAGTGTTCTAAACGAATGATGGTCAGCTTCATGGGAAACCCGTGTAAATCACAAAAGTGGAACCAGTGTAGCGAAATAATTTAATCGGAGGCTTTCTCTTTTTTATTTCTTTTGGCAGGTGATTAATTTTTTAACAGCAATAATTACAAATTAAAAACATTAGAGAATGAAAAATGTCCAGCATAATCCCCTGAATGGTAGTGAATTATTCCGCCCTTTGTACCGTTATTTTATGCTGACAACGGCGCTTTTTTCTGTTTATCTATCAATAAATTCAGAATATTATCTGTTCTTAATCGACTGAAAAATAGGGATTTTAATCGCTATTATCACAAAATACTGCGCTAAACCCTTAATCAGACAGGCAAAAACAGTGCAGTATAAAAAAAGTACAGTCTGATTTGTTAACACATAAAAACAAAGCAACACAACATCACGAATGGGGATTTTTGACTATGAAACGGAATGCGAAAACTATCATCGCAGGGATGATTGCACTGACAATTTCACACACCGCTATGGCCGACGATATTAAAGTCGCCGTTGTCGGCGCGATGTCCGGTCCGATTGCCCAGTGGGGCGATATGGAATTTAACGGCGCGCGTCAGGCGATTAAAGACATTAATGCCAAAGGGGGAATTAAAGGCGATAAGCTGGTGGGCGTGGAATATGACGACGCCTGCGACCCGAAACAAGCCGTTGCGGTCGCCAACAAAATCGTTAACGACGGCATTAAATACGTTATTGGTCATCTGTGTTCTTCTTCTACCCAACCTGCATCAGATATCTACGAAGATGAAGGTATTTTGATGATCTCGCCGGGGGCGACCAACCCGGAGCTGACTCAACGCGGTTATCAACACATCATGCGGACTGCCGGGCTGGACTCTTCCCAGGGGCCAACAGCGGCAAAATACATTCTTGATACGGTGAAGCCCCAGCGCATCGCCATCATTCACGACAAACAACAGTATGGCGAAGGGCTGGCGCGTTCGGTGCAGGACGGATTGAAAGCAGCCAATGCCAACGTCGTCTTCTTCGACGGTATTACCGCTGGTGAGAAAGATTTCTCCGCGCTGATCGCCCGCCTGAAAAAAGAAAACATCGACTTCGTTTACTACGGCGGTTACTACCCGGAAATGGGGCAGATGCTGCGCCAGGCCCGTTCCGTTGGCCTGAAAACTCAGTTTATGGGGCCGGAAGGGGTGGGTAATGCGTCGCTGTCGAACATTGCTGGTGATGCCGCCGAAGGTATGTTGGTCACTATGCCAAAACGCTATGACCAGGACCCGGCAAACAAAGGCATCGTTGATGCGCTGAAAGCAGACAAGAAAGATCCGTCCGGGCCATATGTCTGGATCACCTACGCGGCGGTGCAATCTCTGGCGACTGCCCTTGAGCGTACCGGCAGCGATGAGCCGCTGGCGCTGGTGAAAGATTTAAAAGCTAACGGTGCAAACACCGTGATTGGGCCGCTGAACTGGGATGAAAAAGGCGATCTTAAGGGATTTGATTTTGGTGTCTTCCAGTGGCACGCCGACGGTTCATCGACGGCAGCCAAGTGATCATCCCACCGCCCGTGAAATGCGGGCGGTTTTAGAAAGGTTACCTTATGTCTGAGCAGTTTTTGTATTTCTTGCAGCAGATGTTTAACGGCGTCACGCTGGGCAGTACCTACGCGCTGATAGCCATCGGCTACACCATGGTTTACGGCATTATCGGCATGATCAACTTCGCCCACGGCGAGGTTTATATGATCGGCAGCTACGTCTCTTTTATGATCATCGCCGCACTGATGATGCTGGGCATTGATACCGGCTGGCTGCTGGTGGCGGCGGGATTCGTCGGCGCAATCGTCATTGCCAGCGCCTATGGCTGGAGTATCGAACGTGTGGCTTACCGCCCGGTGCGTAACTCTAAGCGCCTGATTGCGCTCATCTCGGCAATCGGCATGTCCATCTTCCTGCAAAACTACGTCAGCCTGACCGAAGGTTCGCGCGACGTGGCGCTACCCAGCCTGTTTAACGGTCAGTGGGTTGTGGGCCATAGTGAAAACTTCTCTGCCTCTATTACCACCATGCAGGCGGTGATCTGGATTGTTACCTTCCTTGCCATGCTGGCGCTGACAATTTTCATCCGCTATTCCCGCATGGGGCGCGCCTGTCGTGCCTGCGCGGAAGACCTGAAAATGGCGAGCCTGCTTGGCATCAACACTGACCGGGTGATTGCGCTGACCTTTGTGATTGGCGCGGCGATGGCGGCGGTGGCAGGTGTGCTGCTCGGTCAGTTCTATGGCGTAATTAACCCCTACATCGGCTTTATGGCCGGGATGAAAGCCTTTACTGCTGCGGTACTCGGTGGGATTGGCAGTATTCCGGGAGCGATGATTGGCGGCCTGATCCTGGGGATTGCGGAAGCGCTCTCTTCTGCCTATCTGAGTACGGAATATAAGGATGTGGTTTCATTTGCCCTGCTGATTCTGGTACTGCTGGTGATGCCGACCGGTATTCTGGGTCGCCCGGAGGTAGAGAAAGTATGAAACCGATGCATATTGCAATGGCGCTGCTCTCTGCCGCCATGTTCTTTGTTCTCGCGGGCGTCTTTATGGGTGTGCAACTGGAGCTGGACGGCACCAAACTGGTGGTCGACACGGCTTCAGACATCCGATGGCAGTGGGTGTTTATTGGCACTGCGGTGGTCTTTTTCTTCCAGCTTGTGCGACCTGCGTTTCAGAAAGGATTGAAAAGCGTTTCCGGGCCGAAGTTTATTCTGCCCGCGATTGATGGCTCCACGGTGAAGCAAAAGCTGTTCCTCGTCGCACTGTTGGTGCTTGCGGTGGCGTGGCCGTTTATGGTGTCGCGCGGGACGGTGGATATCGCCACCCTGACCATGATCTACATTATCCTCGGCCTCGGGCTGAACGTGGTGGTGGGGCTGTCTGGCTTACTGGTACTGGGTTACGGTGGTTTTTACGCCATCGGCGCTTACACCTTTGCCTTGCTCAATCACTATTACGGTCTTGGCTTCTGGACCTGTTTGCCGATTGCCGGGTTGATGGCGGCGGCGGCGGGCTTCCTGCTCGGCTTCCCGGTGTTGCGTTTACGTGGCGACTATCTGGCGATCGTTACTCTCGGTTTCGGCGAAATTGTGCGCATATTGCTGCTCAATAACACGGAAATCACCGGCGGTCCGAACGGAATCAGTCAGATCCCGAAACCGACACTCTTCGGACTCGAGTTCAGTCGCACCGCCCGCGAAGGCGGCTGGGATACGTTCAGCAATTTCTTTGGCCTGAAATACGACCCGTCCGATCGCGTCATCTTCCTCTACCTGGTGGCGTTACTGTTGGTGGTGTTAAGCCTGTTTGTCATTAACCGCTTACTGCGAATGCCGCTGGGCCGCGCGTGGGAAGCGTTGCGTGAAGATGAAATCGCTTGTCGTTCGCTGGGCTTAAGCCCGCGTCGTATCAAGCTGACTGCCTTTACCATCAGCGCTGCGTTTGCCGGTTTTGCCGGAACGCTGTTCGCGGCGCGTCAGGGATTTGTCAGCCCGGAATCTTTCACCTTTGCCGAATCGGCGTTTGTGCTGGCGATAGTGGTGCTCGGTGGTATGGGTTCGCAATTTGCGGTGATTCTGGCGGCAATTTTGCTGGTGGTGTCGCGAGAGTTGATGCGTGATTTCAACGAATACAGCATGTTAATGCTCGGTGGTTTGATGGTGCTGATGATGATCTGGCGTCCGCAGGGCTTGCTGCCCATGACGCGCCCGCAACTCAAGCTGAAAAACGGCGCAGCGAAAGGAGAGCAGGCATGAGTCAGCCATTATTATCTGTTAACGGCCTGATGATGCGCTTCGGCGGCCTGCTGGCGGTGAATAACGTCAATCTTGAACTGTACCCGCAGGAGATCGTCTCGTTAATCGGCCCTAACGGTGCCGGAAAAACCACGGTTTTTAACTGCCTGACCGGTTTCTACAAACCCACCGGTGGCACTATTTTACTGCGCGATCAGCATCTGGAAGGTTTGCCCGGCCAGCAAATCGCCCGCATGGGCGTGGTGCGCACCTTCCAGCATGTGCGTCTGTTTCGTGAAATGACGGTGATTGAAAACTTGCTGGTGGCGCAGCATCAGCAACTGAAAACCGGGCTGTTCTCCGGCCTGTTGAAAACGCCTTCTTTCCGCCGCGCCCAGAGCGAAGCCCTCGACCGTGCCGCAACCTGGCTTGAGCGCATTGGTTTGCTCGAACACGCTAACCGTCAGGCGAGTAACCTGGCCTACGGTGACCAGCGCCGTCTGGAGATCGCCCGCTGCATGGTAACGCAGCCGGAGATTTTAATGCTCGACGAACCGGCAGCAGGTCTTAACCCGAAAGAGACGAAAGAGCTGGATGAGCTGATTGCCGAACTGCGTAACCATCACAACACCACTATCTTGTTGATTGAACACGATATGAAGCTGGTGATGGGGATTTCAGACAGAATTTACGTGGTCAATCAGGGGACGCCGCTGGCAAACGGTACGCCGGAGCAGATCCGTAATAACCCGGACGTGATCCGTGCCTATTTAGGTGAGGCATAAGATGGAAAAAGTCATATTGTCCTTTGACAAAGTCAGCGCCCACTACGGCAAAATCCAGGCGCTGCATGAGGTGAGCCTGCATATCAATCAGGGCGAAATTGTCACGCTGATTGGCGCGAACGGGGCGGGGAAAACCACCTTGCTCGGCACGTTATGCGGCGACCCACGCGCCACCAGCGGGCGAATTGTGTTTGATGATAAAGACATTACCGACTGGCAGACGGCGAAAATCATGCGCGAAGCGGTGGCGATTGTCCCGGAAGGACGTCGCGTCTTCTCACGCATGACGGTGGAAGAGAATCTGGCGATGGGCGGCTTTTTTGCTGAACGCGACCAGTTCCAGGAGCGCATAAAGTGGGTGTATGAACTGTTTCCACGTCTGCATGAGCGCCGTGTTCAGCGGGCGGGCACCATGTCCGGCGGTGAGCAGCAGATGCTGGCGATTGGTCGCGCGCTGATGAGTAACCCACGTTTGCTATTGCTTGATGAACCCTCGCTCGGACTGGCACCGATTATCATCCAGCAAATTTTCGACACCATCGAGCAACTGCGCGAGCAGGGGATGACCATCTTCCTCGTCGAGCAGAACGCCAACCAGGCGCTAAAGCTGGCGGATCGCGGCTATGTGCTGGAAAACGGTCATGTCGTGCTTTCCGATACCGGCGACGCGCTACTGGCGAATGAAGCGGTGAGAAGTGCGTATTTAGGCGGGTAATAACACGTTGATTGATAAGGAGTCAAAAGACTCCTTTGAGACAGGTTACAAATGTAAAATTGCCTGATGCGCTGCGCTTATCAGGCCTACTGGGTGAGTTGCAATATATTGAATTTGCACGATCTTGTAGGCCGGATAAGGCGTTTACGCCGCATCCGGCATGAAACGATGAGCAATCTGTAGAGTTTGATTAAGACCTTCTATTTTTCCCGCTTATCCGTGCCCCATCTCCCATTTTCCCTCACCCGCGCCGTCACCGCCTTGTCATCTTTCTGACACCTTACTATCTTAAAAATGTAACAAAAAAGTTATTTTTCTGTAATTCGAGCATGTCATGTTACCCCGCGAGCATAAAACGCGTGAATTCGCGCATTCGGTACAACAAGAGAGATAAACGATGAAACCGTTACATTATACAGCTTCAGCACTGGCGCTCGGACTGGCGTTAATGGGGAATGCACAGGCAGTGACGACCATTCCGTTCTGGCATTCTATGGAAGGGGAATTGGGTAAAGAGGTGGATTCTCTGGCCCAACGTTTTAACGCCGAAAACCCGGATTACAAAATTGTACCGACCTATAAAGGCAACTACGAACAGAATTTAAGTGCGGGAATTGCCGCATTTCGTACCGGCAACGCGCCGGCTATTTTGCAGGTTTATGAAGTTGGCACCGCCACCATGATGGCGTCGAAAGCCATTAAACCGGTGTATGACGTGTTTAAAGAAGCGGGGATTCAATTCGATGAGTCGCAGTTTGTGCCGACGGTTTCAGGCTACTACTCCGACAGCAAAACCGGACATTTACTCTCCCAGCCGTTCAACAGCTCGACTCCTGTTCTCTATTACAACAAAGATGCTTTCAAGAAAGCGGGATTAGACCCGGAACAGCCGCCGAAAACCTGGCAGGATCTGGCAGACTATGCCGCGAAACTGAAAGCCTCCGGTATGAAGTGCGGCTACGCCAGCGGCTGGCAGGGCTGGATCCAACTGGAAAACTTTAGCGCCTGGAACGGTCTGCCGTTTGCCAGCAAAAACAACGGCTTTGACGGCACGGACGCGGTGCTTGAGTTCAACAAGCCGGAGCAGGTGAAACACATCGCCATGCTCGAAGAGATGAACAAGAAGGGCGACTTCAGCTACGTCGGTCGTAAGGATGAATCCACCGAGAAGTTCTATAACGGTGATTGCGCGATGACCACCGCCTCTTCTGGTTCTCTTGCCAATATTCGTGAGTACGCCAAATTCAACTACGGCGTAGGTATGATGCCTTACGACGCCGATGCGAAAGATGCGCCACAAAACGCCATTATCGGCGGAGCCAGCCTGTGGGTGATGCAGGGCAAAGATAAAGAAACTTACACCGGCGTGGCGAAGTTCCTCGACTTCCTTGCTAAGCCAGAAAACGCTGCCGAGTGGCATCAGAAAACCGGTTATCTGCCAATCACCAAAGCGGCGTATGACCTGACCCGTGAGCAGGGCTTTTACGAGAAAAACCCAGGGGCGGATACCGCGACGCGTCAGATGCTGAACAAGCCGCCGTTGCCGTTCACCAAAGGGCTGCGTCTGGGCAATATGCCGCAGATCCGCGTGATTGTGGATGAAGAGCTGGAAAGCGTGTGGACCGGTAAGAAGACGCCACAGCAGGCGCTGGATACCGCTGTTGAGCGTGGGAACCAGTTACTGCGCCGCTTTGAGAAATCTACGAAGTCTTAACCAGTGAAATGTCGGATGCGTTTCGCTTATCTGACCTGGCATCGCGTGTAGGCCGGATAAGCGAAGCGCATCCGGCACAGTTCAGGAATTAACCGTAATGTCATCATCCCGTCCGGTGTTCCGCTCGCGCTGGCTGCCTTATTTGCTGGTCGCGCCGCAGCTTATCATCACCGTTATCTTTTTTATCTGGCCTGCGGGCGAAGCGTTGTGGTACTCGCTACAAAGCGTCGATCCGTTTGGCTTTTCCAGCCAGTTTGTCGGCCTGGATAACTTCGTCACGCTGTTTCATGACAGCTACTATCTCGACTCCTTCTGGACGACGATAAAATTCAGCACCTTTGTCACGGTCAGCGGTTTGCTGGTGTCGCTGTTCTTCGCGGCGCTGGTGGAGTACATCGTGCGCGGCAGCCGTTTCTATCAAACCTTAATGCTGCTGCCGTATGCCGTGGCTCCCGCCGTTGCCGCCGTATTGTGGATCTTCCTGTTTAACCCTGGTCGCGGGCTGATCACTCATTTTCTCGCTGAGTTCGGCTACGACTGGAACCATGCGCAAAACAGCGGTCAGGCAATGTTCCTGGTGGTGTTTGCCTCAGTATGGAAGCAAATCAGCTACAACTTTCTGTTCTTCTATGCCGCGCTGCAATCCATTCCCCGTTCGTTGATTGAAGCCGCAGCCATCGACGGTGCAGGCCCGATTCGCCGCTTCTTTAAGATTGCGCTGCCGCTGATTGCGCCGGTGAGTTTCTTCCTGCTGGTGGTGAACCTGGTGTATGCCTTCTTCGACACCTTCCCGGTGATCGACGCCGCCACGTCCGGCGGACCGGTTCAGGCCACCACGACGCTGATTTATAAGATCTACCGCGAAGGCTTTACCGGACTGGATCTGGCTTCGTCTGCCGCGCAGTCGGTGGTGTTGATGTTCCTCGTCATCGTGCTGACGGTGGTGCAGTTCCGCTATGTTGAAAGCAAGGTGCGTTACCAATGATTGAGAACCGTCCGTGGCTGACGATATTCAGCCATACCATGCTGATCCTCGGGATCGCGGTGATCCTCTTCCCGCTGTACGTGGCGTTTGTCGCGGCGACGCTGGATAAACAGGCCGTCTACGCCGCGCCGATGACGCTAATCCCCGGCACACATCTGCTGGAAAACATCCACAACATCTGGGTAAACGGGGTAGGCACGAATAGCGCGCCGTTCTGGCGGATGTTGCTTAACAGCTTTGTGATGGCGTTCAGCATTACGCTCGGCAAGATTACCGTCTCGATGCTCTCGGCATTTGCCATTGTCTGGTTTCGTTTTCCGCTGCGTAACCTCTTCTTCTGGATGATTTTTATCACCCTGATGCTGCCAGTTGAAGTGCGTATTTTCCCGACGGTGGAAGTCATCGCCAATCTGAAGATGCTCGACAGCTACGCCGGTTTAACGCTGCCGCTGATGGCCTCGGCGACCGCCACGTTTCTGTTCCGCCAGTTCTTTATGACGCTGCCGGATGAGCTGGTGGAAGCGGCGCGGATCGACGGCGCGTCGCCAATGCGTTTCTTTTGCGACATCGTTTTTCCGCTGTCGAAAACCAATCTGGCGGCGCTGTTTGTGATCACTTTTATTTACGGCTGGAACCAGTATTTGTGGCCGTTGTTGATTATTACCGACGTTGATCTCGGCACCACTGTGGCAGGGATCAAAGGGATGATCGCTACAGGCGAAGGCACCACGGAATGGAATTCGGTGATGGCGGCGATGTTGTTAACGCTTATCCCTCCGGTGGTGATTGTTTTAGTGATGCAGCGTGCCTTCGTGCGCGGCCTGGTCGATAGTGAGAAATAAGATGGCAGGACTGAAATTACAGGCAGTAACCAAAAGCTGGGATGGCAAAACCCAGGTCATTAAACCCCTGACCCTTGATGTGGCGGATGGCGAATTTATCGTGATGGTCGGGCCGTCTGGCTGCGGGAAATCCACGCTGCTGCGCATGGTTGCCGGGCTGGAGCGGGTCACCGAAGGCGATATCTGGATTAACGACCAACGCGTGACCGAAATGGAGCCGAAAGATCGCGGGATTGCGATGGTGTTCCAGAACTACGCGCTTTATCCGCATATGAGTGTCGAAGAAAACATGGCGTGGGGGCTGAAAATTCGCGGCATGGGCAAGCAACAAATTGCCGAACGTGTTAAAGAAGCGGCGCGTATTCTGGAGCTGGATGGCCTGCTCAAGCGTCGTCCGCGTGAGCTTTCTGGCGGTCAGCGTCAGCGTGTAGCGATGGGCCGCGCGATTGTGCGCGATCCGGCGGTGTTCCTGTTTGATGAGCCGCTCTCTAACCTCGACGCCAAGCTGCGCGTGCAGATGCGCCTTGAGCTGCAACAACTGCACCGTCGCCTGAAAACGACTTCACTCTACGTTACTCACGATCAGGTTGAGGCGATGACGCTCGCTCAGCGGGTAATGGTGATGAACGGCGGCATTGCTGAACAGATTGGCACACCAGTTGAAGTCTACGAAAAGCCCGCCAGCCTGTTTGTGGCGAGTTTTATCGGTAGTCCGGCGATGAACCTGCTGACAGGCCGCGTGAATAACGAAGGCACGCATTTCGAACTGGATGGCGGTATCGCGCTACCGCTAAACGGTGGCTACCGTCAGTATGCCGGGCGTAAAATGACTCTTGGCATTCGCCCGGAACATATTGCGTTAAGCTCGCAGGCAGAAGGCGGCATACCGCTGGTGATGGACACGCTGGAGATCCTCGGCGCAGATAACCTGGCGCACGGACGCTGGGGCGAACAGAAGCTGGTGGTGCGACTGGCGCATCAGGAGCGCCCGACGACAGGCAGCACGCTGTGGCTGCATCTGCCGGAAAATCAGCTGCATCTTTTTGATGGTGAAACAGGACAACGAGTATGAGTAACTGGCCTTATCCCCGCATCGTCGCCCACCGTGGCGGCGGTAAACTGGCCCCGGAAAACACCCTGGCGGCAATCGACGTTGGGGCAAAATACGGTCATAAGATGATCGAATTTGACGCGAAGTTATCGAAAGATGGTGAGATCTTCCTGCTGCATGACGATAATCTCGAACGCACCAGCAACGGCTGGGGCGTCGCGGGCGATCTGAACTGGCAGGATTTACTGCGCGTGGATGCAGGCAGTTGGTACAGCAAAGCGTTTAAAGGTGAGCCGCTGCCGTTGCTTTCGCAGGTGGCGGAACGCTGCCGTGAACATGGGATGATGGCAAATATTGAAATCAAACCCACCACTGGCACTGGTCCATTAACGGGCAAAATGGTATCGCTGGCGGCGCGCGAACTGTGGGCTGGTATGACGCCGCCGCTGCTGTCATCGTTTGAGATTGATGCTTTAGACGCCGCACACCAGGCTGCACCGGAACTGCCGCGCGGTTTGTTGCTGGATGAGTGGCGCGACGACTGGCGCGAACTGACCACGCGGCTGGGCTGCGTCTCTATTCATCTCAATCATAAGTTGCTCGATAAAGCGCGAGTGATGCAGTTGAAAGACGCTGGATTACGGATTCTGGTTTATACCGTCAACAAACCCCAGCGCGCGGCAGAGTTGCTGCGCTGGGGCGTGGATTGCATCTGTACCGATGCGATTGATGTGATTGGCCCGAACTTTACGGCCCAATAGTTTTCAACGGAATATCAGGCTGCGGCGTGCTGGGCGGATTCAGCATGTCGCCGTTTCTTCTCTCTGGCAACATATGCTGCTGATTCAACGAACTATCCGGATTACGGTTGCTGTTTAACATCCCGCCGTTGGTGTTGGGCAGCATTTGCTGCCGGGCGGGATTTTGCTCCCCCGGCTGTGACTGCAATACCCGCTGCGAGTTACTGTTTATCTGGTTTTCTAAATGCTGCTGTTGCAACTGTGTTTGCGTTTTCAGTTGCTGATTCAGCATCCCTTTTTGCTGGATTTGCTGCGTTTGCATTTGAGTTTGCATTCGCTGCTGGCTGGGGATCTGATACCCCGGCTGGTTAGGGTTGTTCAGAGTGTTAATGGGCTGTGCAAAGCCGACAAAAGGCAGGAGTGCCGTCAAAAGCAGAAGTCGTTTCATCGCGTATCCTCCTCTGAAGATATTCTTTAAGTTTACTCCTTTCCTGCAATCATCAGGATTAATTCAGAGTTATATACCAGGCTTAGCTGGGGTTGCCCCTTAATCTCTGGAGTATAACGATGATAAAACCGACGTTTTTACGCCGGGTGGCTATTGCTGCTCTGCTCACAGGAAGTTGTTTTAGTGCTGTCGCCGCGCCACCTGCGCCGCCGCCAGTCTCGTATGGCGTGGAGGAGGATGTCTTCCATCCGGTACGCGCGAAGCAGGGGATGGTAGCATCTGTGGACGCCACTGCCACTCAGGTGGGGGTAGATATCCTTAAACAGGGCGGGAATGCCGTTGATGCTGCCGTGGCAGTGGGCTACGCGCTGGCGGTAACGCATCCGCAGGCAGGGAATCTGGGCGGCGGCGGTTTTATGCTGATCCGCACTAAAGATGGCAATACCACCGCCATCGATTTCCGCGAAATGGCACCCGCCAAAGCGACCCGCGATATGTTCCTTGATGATCAGGGCAACCCGGACAGCAAAAAATCTCTCACTTCGCATCTTGCTTCTGGCACACCCGGTACGGTAGCGGGCTTCTCGTTGGCGCTGGAGAAATACGGCACCATGCCGCTGAACAAAGTTGTGCAGCCTGCGTTTAAACTGGCACGCGATGGTTTTATCGTTAACGATGCGCTGGCAGACGATCTCAAAACCTACGGCAGTGAAGTGCTACCAAATCACGAAAACAGCAAAGCTATCTTCTGGAAAGAGGGCGAACCGCTGAAAAAGGGCGACAAGCTGGTACAGACGAATCTGGCAAAGAGCCTGGAGATGATTGCCGAAAACGGCCCGGATGAATTCTACAAAGGCACGATAGCGGAACAGATCGCCCAGGAGATGCAGAAAAACGGTGGCTTGATCACTAAAGAAGATTTAGCGGCCTATAAAGCGGTCGAACGTACACCAATAAGTGGCGATTATCGCGGGTATCAGGTTTACTCCATGCCACCGCCATCTTCCGGCGGGATCCATATCGTGCAGATCCTCAATATTCTGGAAAACTTCGATATGCAGAAATACGGCTTTGGCAGCGCCGACGCGATGCAAATCATGGCAGAAGCGGAGAAACATGCCTACGCCGATCGCTCGGAATATCTTGGCGACCCGGATTTTGTCAAAGTACCGTGGCAGGCGCTGACCAATAAAGCCTATGCCAAATCTATTGCCGATCAAATCGATATCAATAAAGCGAAGCCATCCAGCGAAATTCGTCCTGGCAAGCTTGCGCCTTATGAGAGTAATCAAACTACCCATTACTCAGTGGTGGATAAAGACGGTAACGCCGTGGCGGTGACTTATACGCTGAACACCACCTTCGGTACGGGCATTGTCGCGGGCGAGAGCGGTATTTTGCTCAATAAC
Organism: Escherichia sp. MOD1-EC6300; assembly: GCF_002965045.1. Lineage (NCBI taxonomy): Bacteria > Pseudomonadati > Pseudomonadota > Gammaproteobacteria > Enterobacterales > Enterobacteriaceae > Escherichia > Escherichia sp. MOD1-EC6300. The sequence continues at coordinate 34,346 of NZ_PTRH01000012.1, forward strand.
CAGATGGATGATTTCTCCGCCAAACCAGGCGTACCGAACGTTTACGGGCTGGTGGGCGGCGATGCCAACGCCGTCGGGCCGAATAAACGTCCGCTGTCATCGATGTCACCAACCATTGTGGTGAAAGACGGAAAAACCTGGCTGGTGACCGGAAGCCCAGGTGGTAGCCGGATTATCACCACTGTGCTGCAAATGGTGGTGAACAGCATCGATTATGGCATGAATGTCGCCGAAGCGACCAATGCGCCGCGTTTCCACCATCAGTGGCTGCCGGACGAGCTGCGTGTCGAGAAAGGATTTAGCCCGGATACGCTCAAGCTGCTGGAAGCAAAAGGTCAGAAAGTGGCGCTAAAAGAGGCGATGGGCAGTACGCAAAGTATTATGGTTGGGCCGGACGGTGAGTTATACGGCGCATCCGACCCACGTTCGGTAGATGATTTAACGGCGGGGTATTAATATCTTAAGCCCTCTCCCGGTAGGTGAGGGCTTTTAGATTACAAATTCTCTATTTCACCCGCGCCATATAATACGCATCGACATATTCGCCATTACGAAAAGCGTAATTTTTGCCGGTACCTTCTATGAGAAATCCGAATTTTTTATAGACTGCGATTGCTGGGGCGTTATCCGCAAACACCGTCAACTCAATACGATCTATCCGTAACCAGTTGTCGCACATTTCAATCAATTCGCGGATCAGGGCGCTGGCGATGCCACGGTTGTGCCAGCGGGAGTCAACACAGATACCAAAAGTTGCAACATGACTGCGACGTGGGCCTTGATAAGCTTCCACGAAAAGATGACCCACCACGATACTATCAATGCAGGCAACCAGTTGTTTAAATCCCTGGCGATCTTTCAATCTTTCTGGCCACCAGCCTTCCGAAGGATGAGGTAGTTGTAGCGTGTTGTAATACACCTCCGGTTGGGCGTGAATCTGCCTGATGGCCTCGTAATCCCGTGTTTCTGCGTGGCGTATTACTATCTCACTCATTCCTTTGTCCTCTTTGGGGTAAATGTCCCTTTCAACATCATTGACTTTCACATACGAGTCAAATGCATTTTTTTGCAAAAAGTGTTGGACAAGTGCGAATGAGAATGATTATTATTGTCTCGCGATCAGGAAGACCCTCGCGGAGAACCTGAAAGCACGACATTGCTCACATTGCTTCCAGTATTACTTAGCCAGCCGGGTGCTGGCTTTTTTTTTTGACCTTTCGTTCTCAATTTATCCACGGGAAGTGCTTGTGTTTGTTATGCGCACTCCTGTAGGAACCGCGTCCGCTTTGCGCTAAGGTGTAAATAACCACCTTAAAAAGGACGAAATCATGGTCATCAACTGCGCCTTTATTGGCTTCGGCAAAAGCACCACCCGTTACCATCTGCCGTATGTACTTAACCGCAAGGATAGCTGGCATGTCGCGCATATTTTTCGCCGCCATGCGAAGCCGGAAGAACAGGCTCCCATTTATTCCCATATTCATTTCACCAGCGATCTCGACGAAGTGCTAAACGATCCCGACGTTAAGTTGATTGTCGTCTGCACTCATGCGGACAGCCACTTCGAGTACGCGAAACGCGCGCTGGAAGCCGGGAAAAATGTGCTGGTCGAAAAACCGTTCACCCCGACACTTGCGCAGGCGAAAGAGCTGTTTGCGCTGGCGAAAAGCAAAGGGCTGACCGTTACGCCGTATCAGAATCGTCGCTTTGACTCCTGTTTTCTGATGGCGAAAAAAGCGATTGAAAGCGGCAAGCTGGGAGAGATTGTTGAAATGGAAAGCCATTTTGACTATTACCGCCCGGTGGCAGAAACCAAACCCGGGCTGCCGCAGGATGGCGCGTTCTATGGCCTTGGTGTGCATACGATGGACCAGATTATCTCGCTGTTCGGTCGCCCGGATCACGTCGCTTATGACATCCGCAGCCTGCGTAATAAAGCCAATCCTGACGACACCTTTGAAGCGCAGCTATTTTATGGCGATCTAAAAGCCATCGTCAAAACCAGCCATCTGGTGAAAATCGATTATCCGAAATTTATCGTTCACGGGAAGAAAGGTTCGTTTATTAAATACGGTATCGACCAGCAGGAAACCAGCCTGAAGGCTAATATTATGCCAGGCGAGCCGGGATTCGCAGCGGATGATTCGGTCGGTGTGCTGGAGTATGTCAATGACGAGGGCGTTACGGTCAGAGAAGAGATGAAGCCGGAGATGGGCGATTATGGGCGCGTTTATGATGCGTTGTATCAAACCATCACCAACGGTGCACCAAATTACGTCAAGGAATCTGAAGTTCTTACCAATCTTGAAATCCTTGAACGCGGATTTGAGCAAGCCTCTCCCTCCACAGTGACTCTCGCGAAGTAAGTTTGATGGCCCCTCAAATAGTTCAATTTTTTTGAACAGAGGGGTCAATTTTCACCCTCTATCATCCCAGGCGGATCGGGTCCACACTAAGCCCATCGAAATCATTCAGGGGGCGAATACAAATGATCTACTTACGCAAAGCAAATGAACGTGGTCATGCAAATCATGGCTGGCTGGACTCCTGGCATACTTTCTCTTTTGCCAACTATTACGACCCGAACTTTATGGGCTTCTCCGCGCTGCGCGTGATTAACGACGACGTGATTGAAGCAGGGCAGGGCTTCGGCACTCACCCGCATAAAGATATGGAAATTTTGACCTACGTGCTGGAAGGTACTGTTGAGCACCAGGACAGCATGGGCAATAAAGAGCAGGTTCCGGCGGGCGAGTTCCAGATTATGAGTGCGGGTACGGGTATTCGTCACTCAGAGTACAACCCAAGCAGCACTGAGCGTCTGCACCTGTATCAGATCTGGATCATGCCAGAAGAAAACGGTATTACGCCGCGTTATGAACAGCGTCGCTTTGATGCCGTACAGGGTAAACAGCTGGTGCTCTCGCCGGATGCGCGAGATGGTTCATTGAAAGTGCATCAGGATATGGAGCTATACCGCTGGGCGCTGCTGAAAGATGAGCAGTCGGTGCATCAGATTGCCGCTGAACGCCGCGTCTGGATCCAGGTGGTGAAAGGCAATGTTACCATTAACGGCGTGAAAGCCTCGACCAGCGATGGTCTGGCAATCTGGGATGAGCAGGCAATCTCCATCCACGCTGACAGCGACAGCGAAGTGTTACTGTTCGATCTGCCGCCGGTTTAAAACTTAACGGCATTTTTGAAGCCTGCCTTTTTGCGGGCTTCATCGCTCGCCCCGGTCGCGTGCTGATGTACGCGACCGGGGTTTTGTCGCGTCTTTAGCACAATGCGATGCAATTGATTTAGTGTATATCTAATTATTGTAAACAAGCACTGTTTTCTCCGGGAAGGTTCTGATGCGTCCGTGTTAAACTAAGAGAATCTATCTCTTTTGTACCTTCAGGACGATGAAAAAGAAAAGACCCGTACTTCAGGATGTGGCTGACCGTGTTGGCGTGACCAAAATGACGGTCAGCCGTTTTTTACGCAACCCGGAGCAGGTTTCCGTCGCTCTACGTGGCAAGATTGCCGCCGCTCTTGATGAACTGGGTTATATTCCCAATCGCGCGCCCGATATCCTCTCTAATGCCACCAGCCGGGCGATTGGCGTCCTGTTACCTTCACTCACCAACCAGGTTTTCGCTGAAGTATTACGCGGTATCGAAAGCGTCACCGACGCACACGGTTATCAGACGATGCTGGCGCACTACGGTTATAAACCGGAAATGGAGCAAGAACGCCTCGAATCAATGCTTTCCTGGAATATCGACGGACTTATTCTCACCGAACGTACCCACACGCCCCGCACCTTAAAGATGATTGAAGTAGCGGGTATTCCGGTGGTGGAGCTGATGGACAGTAAGTCGCCGTGTCTCGATATCGCCGTCGGTTTTGATAACTTTGAAGCGGCACGCCAGATGACCACCGCCATTATTGCTCGCGGGCATCGTCACATTGCCTATCTCGGCGCACGCCTCGACGAACGTACTATCATCAAACAGAAGGGATATGAGCAGGCGATGCTGGATGCAGGCCTGGTGCCGTATAGCGTGATGGTCGAGCAATCTTCTTCTTACTCTTCCGGTATTGAACTGATTCGCCAGGCGCGGCGGGAATATCCGCAGTTGGATGGCGTATTTTGTACTAATGATGACCTGGCGGTCGGCGCGGCGTTTGAATGTCAGCGTCTGGGGCTGAAAGTTCCTGACGATATGGCGATTGCCGGTTTCCACGGTCATGACATTGGTCAGGTGATGGAGCCACGGCTGGCGAGCGTGCTGACGCCGCGTGAGCGGATGGGCAGCATTGGCGCTGAGCGCCTGCTGGCGCGTATTCGTGGCGAATCTGTGACACCGAAAATGTTAGATTTAGGTTTCACCTTGTCACCGGGCGGATCTATTTAAGCTCACAAATTTGAAGTAGCTCACACTTATACACTTAAGGCACGGATGGATATTGCTTCTGTTTTTGTCCGGCTGGACAATGTTACCGATAACAGTTACCCGTAACATTTTCTGATTCTTGTATTGTGGGGGCACCACTTTGAGCACGACTAACCATGATCACCACATTTACGTCTTGATGGGCGTATCGGGCAGCGGCAAATCTGCAGTCGCCAGTGAAGTGGCGCATCAACTTCATGCCGCGTTTCTTGATGGCGATTTCCTCCATCCGCGCTGCAATATCGAAAAAATGGCGTCTGGCGAACCGCTGAATGACGACGATCGCAAACCGTGGTTACAGGCGCTTAACGACGCCGCGTTTGCCATGCAGCGCACCAATAAAGTGTCGCTGATCGTCTGTTCTGCACTGAAAAAGCACTATCGCGACCTGCTGCGTGAAGGTAATCCGAATCTCTCTTTCATCTACCTGAAAGGCGATTTTGATGTAATTGAAAGCCGTCTGAAAGCGCGCAAAGGCCATTTCTTTAAAACCCAAATGCTGGTGACGCAGTTTGAAACGCTGCAGGAGCCGGGTGCGGACGAAACCGATGTACTGGTGGTGGATATCGATCAACCGCTGGAAGGTGTTGTGGCAAGCACCATTGAGGTTATTAAAAAAGGCAAATAAGTAGTGACTACATTAACGCTTGTTTTAACAGCAGTAGGGTCTGTTTTACTGCTGCTGTTTTTAGTCATGAAGGCGCGTATGCACGCTTTCCTGGCTTTGATGGTGGTGTCTATGGGGGCTGGCCTTTTTTCCGGTATGCCGCTCGATAAAATCGCAGCGACGATGGAAAAAGGGATGGGAGGCACCCTCGGCTTCCTGGCGGTAGTTGTCGCCCTGGGAGCCATGTTTGGCAAGATCTTACATGAAACCGGCGCAGTCGATCAGATTGCCGTCAAAATGCTCAAATCCTTCGGTCACAGTCGTGCGCATTATGCCATTGGCCTTGCGGGCCTGGTTTGTGCGCTACCACTGTTCTTTGAAGTGGCGATTGTTCTGCTGATTAGCGTTGCTTTCTCAATGGCGCGCCACACCGGTACGAACCTGGTGAAACTGGTAATCCCATTATTCGCAGGCGTGGCGGCAGCGGCGGCGTTCCTGGTGCCGGGGCCTGCGCCAATGCTATTGGCATCGCAGATGAATGCTGACTTTGGCTGGATGATCCTGATTGGCCTGTGTGCGGCAATCCCGGGAATGATTATTGCCGGGCCGCTGTGGGGTAATTTCATCAGCCGCTATGTGGAGCTGCATATTCCTGACGATATCAGCGAACCGCATCTCGGCGAAGGCAAAATGCCGTCCTTCGGATTCAGCCTGTCGCTGATCCTGCTGCCGCTGGTGCTGGTGGGGCTGAAAACCATTGCCGCACGTTTTGTGCCGGAAGGCTCTACCGCTTACGAATGGTTCGAGTTTATCGGTCATCCGTTTACCGCAATTCTGGTCGCTTGCCTGGTAGCAATTTACGGCCTGGCGATGCGTCAGGGTATGCCGAAAGACAAAGTGATGGAGATTTGCGGTCACGCGCTGCAACCGGCGGGGATTATTCTGCTGGTGATTGGTGCAGGCGGCGTGTTCAAACAGGTGCTGGTTGACTCTGGCGTAGGTCCGGCGCTGGGCGAAGCGTTAACCGGCATGGGCCTGCCGATTGCCATCACCTGCTTCGTGCTGGCAGCTGCAGTGCGCATCATTCAGGGTTCTGCCACCGTTGCCTGTTTAACGGCGGTGGGACTGGTGATGCCGGTTATTGAACAGCTGAACTACTCCGGTGCGCAAATGGCGGCGCTGTCAATTTGTATCGCCGGTGGTTCGATTGTTGTCAGCCACGTTAACGACGCCGGTTTCTGGTTGTTCGGTAAATTTACCGGCGCGACCGAAGCCGAAACGCTGAAAACCTGGACCATGATGGAAACCATCCTCGGCACCGTTGGTGCCATCGTCGGGATGATTGCGTTCCAGCTGTTGAGTTAAGTTTGTTCGCCCGGTAGTTGTGACGCTACCGGGCTCTTTTCGAAAAACTCTCCTCGTTACCCCTTCATCCACATTCGAATGCCGTCGAGGAACATCTGAGTTGCCATCATCACCAGAATCAATCCCATCAGGCGTTCAAGTGCATTCACCCCTTTCTCGCCCAGCAGACGTAAAAATAGCGAAGACTGTAGCAGGATAACAAAGGTGCCGCCCCAGGCCAGTAGCAGAGCAATTACCAGATGTCCCATCTGATTTGGGTACTGATGAGACAACAACATCAGCGTGGCGAGAATAGTCGGCCCGGCGACTAACGGAATTGCCAACGGCACGATAAACGGCTCTTCACCTGCCGGAAGCCCGCTGCTATTTCCTGAAGCACTGGGGAAAATCATCTTAATGGCGATCAGAAACAGAATGATGCCGCCAGAAATGGAGACGGTTTCTGCCCGCAGGCTAAGAAATGCCAGAATTTTCTCACCCGCAAACAGGAACACCAGCATCACCAGGAGAGCAATAAGCAACTCTCGCACCATGATTGCCCGCCGTCTTTTCGGTTCAGTATGTTTCAGTACGGACATGAAAATAGGTAGGTTTCCGAGCGGATCCATAATCAGGATCAATAAAACTGCTGCAGAAATGATTTCATTCATAACTCAAATTCCCTGATAATTGCCGCGGACTTTCTGCGTGCTAACAAAGCAGGATAAGTCGCATTACTGATGGCTTCGCTATCATTGATTAATTTCACTTGCGACTTTGGCTGCTTTTTGTATGGTGAAAGATGTGCCACGAGGAGACCGGCACATTTATACAGCACACATCTTTGCAGGAAAAAAACGCTTATGAAAAATGTTGGTTTTATCGGCTGGCGCGGTATGGTCGGCTCCGTTCTCATGCAACGCATGGTTGAAGAGCGCGACTTCGACGCCATTCGCCCTGTCTTCTTTTCTACTTCTCAGCTTGGTCAGGCTGCGCCGTCTTTTGGCGGAACCACTGACACACTTCAGGATGCCTTTGATCTGGAGGCGCTAAAGGCCCTCGATATCATTGTGACCTGTCAGGGCGGCGATTATACCAACGAAATCTATCCAAAGCTTCGTGAAAGCGGATGGCAAGGTTACTGGATTGACGCAGCATCATCTCTGCGCATGAAAGATGACGCCATCATCATTCTTGACCCCGTCAATCAGGACGTCATTACCGACGGATTAAATAATGGCATCAGGACTTTTGTTGGCGGTAACTGTACCGTAAGCCTGATGTTGATGTCGTTGGGTGGTTTATTCGCCAATGATCTTGTTGATTGGGTGTCCGTTGCAACCTACCAGGCCGCTTCCGGCGGTGGTGCGCGACATATGCGTGAGTTATTAACCCAGATGGGCCATCTGTATGGCCATGTGGCAGATGAACTCGCGACCCCGTCCTCTGCTATTCTCGATATCGAACGCAAAGTCACAACCTTAACCCGTAGCGGTGAGCTGCCGGTGGATAACTTTGGCGTGCCGCTGGCGGGTAGCCTGATTCCGTGGATCGACAAACAGCTCGATAACGGTCAGAGCCGCGAAGAGTGGAAAGGGCAGGCGGAAACCAACAAGATCCTCAACACATCTTCCGTAATTCCGGTAGATGGTTTATGTGTGCGTGTCGGGGCATTGCGCTGCCACAGCCAGGCATTCACTATTAAATTGAAAAAAGATGTGTCTATTCCGACCGTGGAAGAACTGCTGGCTGCGCACAATCCGTGGGCGAAAGTCGTTCCGAACGATCGGGAAATCACTATGCGTGAGCTAACCCCAGCTGCCGTTACCGGCACGCTGACCACGCCGGTAGGCCGTTTGCGTAAGCTGAATATGGGACCGGAGTTCCTGTCAGCCTTTACCGTGGGCGACCAGCTGCTGTGGGGGGCCGCGGAGCCGCTGCGTCGGATGCTTCGTCAACTGGCGTAATCTTTATTCATTAAATCTGGGGCGCGTTGCCGCCCCTGTTAGTGCGTAATACAGGAGTAAGCGCAGATGTTTCATGATTTACCGGGAGTTAAATAGAGCATTGGCTATTCTTTAAGGGTGGCTGAATACATGAGTATTCACAGCCTTACCTGAAGTGAGGACGACGCAGAGAGGATGCACAGAGTGCTGCGCCGTTCAGGTCAAAAAAATGTCACAACCAGAAGTCAAAAATTCAGTTGGATGGGGTGACACAATAAAACAGGAAGACAAGCATGTCCGATCGTATCGATAGAGACGTGATTAACGCGCTAATTGCAGGCCATTTTGCGGATCCTTTTTCCGTACTGGGGATGCATAAAACCACCGCGGGACTGGAAGTCCGTGCCCTTTTACCCGACGCTACCGATGTGTGGGTGATTGAACCGAAAACCGGGCGTAAACTCGCAAAACTGGAGTGTCTCGACTCACGTGGATTCTTTAGCGGTGTCATTCCGCGACGTAAGAATTTTTTCCGCTATCAGTTGGCTGTTGTCTGGCATGGTCAGCAAAACCTGATAGATGATCCTTACCGTTTTGGTCCGCTAATCCAGGAAATGGATGCCTGGCTATTATCTGAAGGTACGCATCTGCGCCCATATGAAACCTTAGGCGCGCATGCAGATACTATGGATGGCGTCACAGGTACGCGTTTTTCTGTCTGGGCTCCAAACGCCCGTCGGGTCTCGGTGGTTGGGCAATTCAACTACTGGGACGGTCGCCGTCATCCGATGCGCCTGCGTAAAGAGAGCGGCATCTGGGAACTGTTTATCCCTGGGGCGCATAACGGTCAGCTCTATAAATACGAGATGATTGATGCCAATGGCAACTTGCGTCTGAAGTCCGACCCTTATGCCTTCGAAGCGCAAATGCGCCCGGAAACCGCGTCTCTTATTTGCGGGCTGCCGGAAAAGGTTGTGCAGACTGAAGAGCGCAAAAAAGCGAATCAGTTTGATGCGCCAATCTCTATTTATGAAGTTCACCTGGGCTCCTGGCGTCGCCACACCGACAACAATTTCTGGTTGAGCTACCGCGAGCTGGCCGATCAACTGGTGCCTTATGCTAAATGGATGGGCTTTACCCACCTCGAACTGCTGCCCATTAACGAGCATCCGTTCGATGGCAGTTGGGGTTATCAGCCAACCGGCCTGTATGCACCGACCCGCCGTTTTGGTACCCGCGACGACTTCCGTTATTTCATTGATGCCGCACACGCAGCTGGTCTGAACGTGATTCTCGACTGGGTACCAGGCCACTTCCCGACCGATGACTTTGCGCTTGCCGAATTTGATGGCACGAACTTGTATGAACACAGCGATCCGCGCGAAGGCTACCATCAGGACTGGAATACGCTGATCTACAACTATGGTCGCCGTGAAGTCAGTAACTTCCTTGTCGGTAATGCGCTTTACTGGATCGAACGTTTTGGTATTGATGCGCTGCGCGTCGATGCTGTGGCATCAATGATTTATCGCGACTACAGCCGCAAAGAGGGGGAGTGGATCCCGAACGAATTTGGCGGGCGCGAGAATCTTGAAGCGATTGAATTCTTGCGTAATACCAACCGTATTCTTGGTGAGCAGGTTTCCGGTGCGGTGACAATGGCGGAAGAGTCTACCGATTTCCCTGGCGTTTCTCGTCCGCAGGACATGGGCGGTCTGGGCTTCTGGTACAAGTGGAACCTAGGCTGGATGCATGACACCCTGGACTACATGAAGCTCGACCCGGTTTATCGTCAGTATCATCACGATAAACTGACCTTCGGGATGCTCTACAACTACACTGAAAACTTCGTCCTGCCGTTGTCGCATGATGAAGTGGTCCACGGTAAAAAATCGATTCTCGACCGGATGCCGGGCGACGCATGGCAGAAATTCGCTAACCTGCGCGCCTACTACGGCTGGATGTGGGCATTCCCGGGCAAGAAACTGCTGTTCATGGGGAACGAATTTGCCCAGGGCCGCGAGTGGAACCATGACGCCAGCCTCGACTGGCATCTGTTGGAAGGCGGCGATAACTGGCACCACGGTGTCCAGCGTCTGGTGCGCGATCTGAACCTCACCTACCGCCACCATAAAGCGATGCATGAACTGGATTTTGACCCGTACGGTTTTGAATGGCTGGTGGTGGATGACAAAGAACGCTCGGTGCTGATCTTTGTGCGTCGCGATAAAGAGGGTAACGAAATCATCGTTGCCAGTAACTTTACTCCGGTGCCGCGTCATGATTATCGCTTCGGCATTAACCAGCCGGGTAAATGGCGTGAGATCCTCAATACCGATTCCATGCACTATCACGGCAGTAATGCAGGCAATGGCGGCACGGTACACAGCGATGAGATTGCCAGCCATGGTCGTCAGCATTCACTGAGCCTGACGCTACCACCGCTGGCCACTATCTGGCTGGTTCGGGAGGCAGAATGACACAACTCGCCATTGGCAAACCCGCACCCCTCGGCGCGCATTACGACGGTCAGGGCGTCAACTTCACACTTTTCTCCGCTCATGCCGAGCGGGTAGAACTGTGTATCTTTGACGCCAATGGCCAGGAACATCGCTATGACTTGCCAGGGCACAGTGGCGACATTTGGCACGGTTATCTGCCGGATGCGCGCCCGGGTTTGCGTTATGGTTATCGCGTTCATGGCCCCTGGCGACCCGCCGAGGGACATCGCTTTAACCCGGCGAAGTTGTTGATTGATCCTTGCGCGCGGCAAATTGACGGGGAGTTTAAAGATAACCCGCTGCTGCACGCAGGTCATAATGAACCTGACTATCGCGACAACGCCGCCATTGCGCCGAAATGTGTAGTGGTGGTTGATCACTATGACTGGGAGGATGATGCCCCGCCGCGCACGCCGTGGGGCAGCACTATCATTTATGAAGCCCATGTCAAAGGATTAACGTATCTGCACCCGGAGATCCCCGTCGATATCCGCGGCACTTATAAAGCCCTGGGGCATCCGGTGATGATCAACTATTTGAAACAGTTGGGCATTACTGCGCTGGAGTTGCTGCCGGTGGCACAATTTGCCAGCGAACCACGCCTGCAACGTATGGGGTTAAGTAACTACTGGGGCTATAACCCGGTAGCGATGTTTGCGCTGCATCCGGCGTATGCCTGCTCGCCAGAAACGGCGCTGAATGAGTTTCGCGATGCAATCAAAGCACTGCATAAAGCGGGTATCGAAGTCATTCTTGATATCGTGCTTAACCATAGTGCGGAACTGGACCTCGACGGTCCGTTATTCTCTCTGCGTGGGATCGACAACCGTAGCTATTATTGGATAAGAGAAGACGGTGATTATCACAATTGGACAGGCTGTGGCAACACGCTCAATTTGAGTCATCCGGCGGTGGTGGATTATGCCAGCGCCTGCCTGCGTTATTGGGTAGAAACCTGCCACGTCGATGGTTTCCGTTTTGATCTGGCGGCAGTCATGGGCCGTACGCCTGAGTTCCGTCAGGATGCTCCGTTGTTTACCGCAATTCAGAACTGCCCGGTGCTCTCGCAGGTGAAGTTAATTGCCGAACCGTGGGATATTGCGCCTGGTGGTTATCAGGTGGGAAATTTCCCGCCACTGTTTGCTGAGTGGAACGATCATTTCCGCGATGCTGCCCGTCGTTTCTGGCTGCATTATGATTTGCCTCTGGGGGCGTTTGCCGGGCGTTTTGCTGCCTCCAGCGATGTTTTTAAACGTAATGGTCGTCTGCCGAGTGCCGCGATTAATCTCGTCACCGCGCATGACGGTTTTACGCTTCGCGACTGCGTTTGCTTCAACCATAAACACAATGAAGCAAACGGAGAAGAAAATCGCGACGGGACCAACAACAATTACAGTAACAATCATGGTAAAGAAGGATTAGGCGGTACTCTTGACCTGGTTGAACGGCGGCGCGACAGCATTCACGCCCTGTTAACAACGTTGTTGCTCTCCCAGGGTACGCCGATGTTACTGGCCGGTGACGAACATGGTCATAGCCAGCATGGCAATAACAATGCCTACTGTCAGGATAATCAATTAACCTGGTTGGACTGGTCGCAGGCAAGCAGTGGTTTAACCGCATTTACCGCCGCGTTAATCCATCTGCGCAAGCGCATTCCCGCTTTGGTGGAGAATCGCTGGTGGGAAGAAGGCGACGGCAATGTCCGTTGGCTAAATCGATATGCTCAACCTTTAAGCACGGATGAGTGGCAAAACGGGCCGAAACAGCTGCAAATTCTGCTCTCGGATCGCTTTTTGATCGCAATTAACGCCACGCTTGAGGTAACAGAGATTGTTTTACCTGCTGGGGAGTGGCACGCCATTCCCCCATTCGCTGGAGAGGATAACCCAGTGATTACGGCTGTCTGGCAGGGACCTGCACACGGATTGTGTGTGTTCCAGAGATGATAAAAAAGGAGTTAGTCATGGTTAGTTTAGAGAAGAACGATCACTTAATGTTGGCGCGCCAGCTGCCATTGAAATCTGTTGCCCTGATACTGGCGGGAGGACGTGGTACCCGCCTGAAGGATTTAACCAATAAGCGAGCAAAACCGGCCGTACACTTCGGCGGTAAGTTCCGCATTATCGACTTTGCACTGTCTAACTGCATCAACTCCGGGATCCGTCGTATGGGCGTGATCACCCAGTACCAGTCCCATACTCTGGTGCAGCACATTCAGCGCGGCTGGTCATTCTTCAATGAAGAAATGAACGAGTTTGTCGATCTGTTGCCAGCGCAGCAGAGAATGAAAGGGGAAAACTGGTATCGCGGCACCGCAGATGCGGTCACGCAAAACCTCGACATTATTCGCCGTTACAAAGCGGAATATGTGGTGATCCTGGCGGGCGACCATATCTACAAGCAAGACTACTCGCGTATGCTTATCGACCACGTCGAAAAAGGCGCACGTTGCACCGTCGCTTGTATGCCTGTACCGATTGAAGAAGCCTCCGCATTTGGCGTTATGGCGGTTGATGAGAACGATAAAATTATCGAATTCGTTGAAAAACCCGCTAACCCGCCGTCAATGCCGAACGATCCGAGCAAATCTCTGGCGAGCATGGGTATCTACGTCTTTGACGCCGACTATCTGTATGAACTGCTGGAAGAAGACGATCGCGATGAGAACTCCAGCCACGACTTTGGTAAAGATTTGATTCCCAAAATCACCGAAGCCGGTCTGGCCTATGCGCACCCGTTCCCGCTCTCTTGCGTACAATCCGACCCGGATGCCGAGCCGTACTGGCGCGATGTGGGTACGCTTGAAGCTTACTGGAAAGCGAACCTCGATCTGGCATCAGTGGTGCCGGAACTGGATATGTACGATCGCAATTGGCCAATTCGCACCTACAATGAATCATTACCGCCAGCGAAATTCGTGCAAGATCGCTCCGGTAGCCACGGGATGACCCTTAACTCACTGGTTTCCGGCGGTTGTGTGATCTCCGGTTCGGTGGTGGTGCAGTCCGTTCTGTTCTCGCGCGTTCGCGTGAATTCATTCTGCAACATTGATTCCGCCGTATTGTTACCGGAAGTATGGGTAGGTCGCTCGTGCCGTCTGCGCCGCTGCGTCATTGATCGTGCTTGTGTTATTCCGGAAGGCATGGTGATTGGTGAAAACGCAGAGGAAGATGCACGTCGTTTCTATCGTTCAGAAGAAGGCATCGTGCTGGTAACGCGCGAAATGCTACGGAAGTTAGGGCATAAACAGGAGCGATAATGCAGGTTTTACATGTATGTTCAGAGATGTTCCCGCTGCTTAAAACCGGCGGTCTGGCTGATGTTATTGGGGCATTACCCGCAGCACAAATCGCAGACGGCGTTGACGCTCGCGTACTGTTGCCTGCATTTCCCGATATTCGCCGTGGCGTAACCGATGCGCAGGTGGTATCTCGCCGTGATACCTTCGCAGGGCATATCACGCTGTTGTTCGGCCATTACAACGGGGTTGGCATTTACCTGATTGACGCGCCGCATCTCTATGATCGTCCGGGAAGCCCGTATCACGATACCAACTTATTTGCCTACACTGACAACGTATTGCGTTTTGCGCTTCTTGGGTGGGTTGGGGCAGAAATGGCCAGCGGGCTTGACCCATTCTGGCGCCCTGATGTGGTGCATGCGCACGACTGGCATGCGGGCCTTGCGCCTGCGTATCTGGCGGCGCGCGGGCGTCCGGCGAAGTCGGTGTTTACTGTGCACAACCTGGCCTATCAAGGCATGTTTTATGCACATCACATGAATGACATCCAATTGCCATGGTCATTCTTTAATATTCATGGGCTGGAATTCAACGGACAAATCTCTTTCCTGAAGGCTGGTCTGTACTATGCCGATCATATTACGGCGGTCAGCCCGACCTACGCTCGCGAGATCACCGAACCGCAGTTTGCCTACGGTATGGAAGGTCTGTTGCAACAGCGTCACCGTGAAGGGCGTCTTTCCGGCGTACTAAACGGCGTGGATGAAAAAATCTGGAGTCCAGAGACGGACTTACTGTTGGCCTCGCGTTACACCCGCGATACGTTGGAAGATAAAGCGGAGAATAAGCGCCAGTTACAAATCGCAATGGGGCTTAAGGTTGACGATAAAGTGCCGCTTTTTGCAGTGGTGAGCCGTCTGACCAGCCAGAAAGGTCTCGACCTGGTGCTGGAAGCCTTACCAGGCCTTCTGGAGCAGGGCGGACAGCTGGCGCTACTCGGCGCGGGTGATCCGGTGTTGCAGGAAGGTTTCCTTGCCGCGGCCGCGGAATATCCCGGACAAGTGGGCGTTCAGATTGGCTATCACGAAGCATTTTCGCATCGCATTATGGGCGGCGCGGACGTCATTCTGGTGCCCAGCCGTTTTGAACCGTGCGGCTTAACGCAACTTTATGGATTGAAGTACGGTACGCTGCCGTTAGTGCGGCGCACCGGTGGGCTTGCTGATACGGTTTCTGACTGTTCTCTTGAGAACCTTGCAGATGGCGTCGCCAGTGGGTTTGTCTTTGAAGATAGTAATGCCTGGTCGCTGTTACGGGCTATTCGACGTGCTTTTGTACTGTGGTCCCGTCCTTCACTGTGGCGGTTTGTGCAACGTCAGGCTATGGCAATGGATTTTAGCTGGCAGGTCGCGGCGAAGTCGTACCGTGAGCTTTACTATCGCTTGAAATAGTTTTCAGGAAACGCCTATATGAATGCTCCGTTTACATATTCATCGCCCACGCTTAGCGTAGAAGCTCTTAAGCATTCTATCGCTTACAAGCTGATGTTTACGATTGGCAAGGACCCGGTCGTCGCCAATAAACATGAATGGCTGAACGCAACATTATTTGCTGTGCGCGATCGTCTCGTGGAGCGCTGGTTACGTTCAAACCGTGCCCAGTTGTCGCAAGAAACGCGTCAGGTTTACTACCTGTCGATGGAATTTTTGATTGGCCGTACGCTTTCCAACGCCATGTTGTCGCTAGGAATTTACGAAGATGTACAGGGCGCACTGGAAGCGATGGGATTAAATCTCGAAGAGCTGATTGATGAAGAAAATGACCCGGGCCTCGGTAACGGTGGTCTGGGACGTCTGGCGGCTTGCTTCCTCGATTCTCTGGCGACGTTAGGGTTGCCGGGGCGTGGTTACGGTATCCGTTATGATTACGGTATGTTTAAGCAGAACATCGTTAACGGTAGCCAGAAAGAGTCGCCAGACTACTGGCTGGAATACGGTAACCCGTGGGAATTCAAACGCCACAACACGCGCTATAAAGTCCGTTTTGGTGGTCGCATTCAGCAGGAAGGTAAAAAAACGCGCTGGATCGAAACCGAAGAGATTCTGGGAGTGGCTTACGATCAGATTATCCCAGGTTACGACACCGACGCGACCAACACGCTGCGTTTGTGGAGTGCGCAAGCCAGTAGCGAAATTAACCTCGGTAAATTCAACCAGGGTGACTACTTCGCGGCAGTGGAAGATAAAAACCACTCCGAAAACGTATCCCGCGTACTGTATCCGGACGACTCCACCTACTCCGGGCGTGAACTGCGTCTGCGTCAGGAATATTTCCTGGTTTCTTCGACCATCCAGGACATTTTAAGTCGCCATTATCAGTTGCATAAAACCTACGATAACCTGGCGGATAAAATCGCGATTCACCTCAACGACACCCACCCGGTGTTGTCGATTCCTGAGATGATGCGTCTGCTGATTGATGAGCATCAATTTAGCTGGGACGACGCATTTGAAGTGTGTTGTCAGGTCTTCTCCTACACCAACCACACGCTAATGAGCGAGGCGCTGGAAACCTGGCCGGTTGATATGCTGGGTAAAATTCTGCCGCGTCACCTGCAGATCATCTTTGAAATTAACGACTATTTCCTGAAAACCTTACAGGAACAGTATCCGAACGATACCGACCTGCTGGGACGGGCGTCGATCATTGATGAATCCAACGGTCGTCGCGTGCGTATGGCCTGGCTGGCGGTTGTGGTGAGCCACAAGGTTAACGGTGTATCAGAATTACACTCTAACCTGATGGTGCAGTCGCTATTTGCTGATTTTGCGAAAATCTTCCCGGGACGTTTTACCAATGTCACCAATGGTGTGACCCCGCGTCGCTGGTTAGCGGTAGCGAACCCATCGCTTTCAGCTGTGCTGGACGAACACCTGGGCCGTAACTGGCGCACCGACCTTAGCCTGCTTAATGAGCTGCAACAACACTGTGATTTCCCAATGGTTAATCACGCGGTGCATCAGGCGAAGCTGGAGAACAAAAAGCGTCTGGCGGAGTATATCGCCCAGCAGCTGAATGTGGTGGTAAATCCGAAAGCGCTGTTCGATGTGCAAATCAAACGTATTCACGAATACAAACGTCAATTGATGAATGTGTTGCACGTGATCACCCGCTATAACCGCATCAAGGCCGACCCGGATGCGAAGTGGGTACCGCGCGTGAATATTTTTGGCGGTAAGGCGGCTTCAGCCTATTACATGGCGAAGCACATTATCCATTTGATCAATGACGTAGCGAAAGTGATCAACAACGATCCGCAGATTGGCGACAAGCTGAAAGTCGTGTTCATCCCGAACTACAGCGTTAGCCTGGCACAGTTGATCATTCCGGCGGCCGATCTATCTGAACAGATTTCTCTGGCAGGGACGGAAGCTTCCGGCACCAGTAATATGAAGTTTGCACTTAACGGCGCGCTGACTATCGGTACGCTGGACGGTGCGAACGTCGAGATGCTGGATCATGTCGGTGCTGACAATATCTTTATCTTTGGTAACACGGCGGAAGAAGTTGAAGAACTGCGTCGTCAGGGCTACAAACCGCGTGAATACTACGAGAAAGATGAGGAGCTGCATCAGGTGCTGACGCAAATCGGCAGCGGTGTATTCAGTCCGGAAGATCCGGGGCGCTATCGCGATCTGGTTGATTCGCTGATCAACTTCGGCGATCACTACCAGGTACTGGCGGATTATCGCAGCTATGTCGATTGTCAGGATAAAGTCGACGAACTTTACGAGCTTCAGGAAGAGTGGACCGCAAAAGCGATGCTGAACATTGCCAATATGGGCTACTTCTCTTCTGACCGTACAATCAAAGAGTACGCTGATCATATCTGGCATATTGATCCAGTGAGATTGTAAGTTCACTAAAAAATAGAACGGGGCCAAATCGGTCCCGTTTTTTTTCGCCTTTATTTCGGAGAAGTGTCCAGAGGGGCAAGGGGATTCGGGGGAGTATAATTTCGCCATTCAGAAAGAATGGAAAGAATAATGCAAAACAGAAAATGGATTTTGACCTCGCTGATAATGACTTTTTTCGGCATCCCCATACTGGCGCAATTTTTGGCAGCGGTTATTGCCATGCTGGGGGCCGGGCTTGCCGCTATTCTTGAGGCTTGCAATTTACTCTTTACGCCAACAATTTATCTTCTACTCAACATCTTTATGCTGACGCTGGGGGCGATAATCCTATTTTTCTCTGGTCGCGTGTGGGCCGGTGATAGCGCACCAGAAAACAGAGAAATAGCCGTCTGGCGGCAATGCTTTTTTCTTTTACCTGCACTGTTAACTCTGGTTGGCTGGATAATCACGCTACATCTGGCAGATTATCAACTTCGCCAGCTGGGAGCGGGTTGGTTGGCAAATCTTATGCTCCCCTGGCTGGGCGTATTGTTAGTCTCATTAGTCGGTGGTGAGTACTGGTGGATAGTCATTATTCCCGTTGGCGCGCATATCAGTTTTTCGCTGGGGTACGGCTGGCCAACCAGACATCCTTTAACCGGCACGTACGGGTTACGTTGCCGTAATTCCCTCCTGTTTATCCTTCTCATGCTGGTTTTTGTCGCTGGTTATCAGGCTTATTTATATAAACAGCTTAATCCTGGTGTTGGTGTACGCGAAAATATTGATACCTGGGCCTGGCGACCCGATAAACTCAATAATCAACTGACGCCACTGCGTGGTAAACCGCAAATTCAGTTTACACAAAACTGGCCGCGACTCGATGGTGCTACGGCGGCGTACCCAATTTATGCTTCTGCCTTTTATGCGTTGAGCGTTATACCGGAAGATTTCCACACCTGGGAATATCTGGAGAACTCTCGTACCCCCGATGCATATAACAGGATTGTTAAAGGTGATGCCGATATTATTTTTGTGGCGCAACCTTCCGGTGGGCAGAAAAAACGTGCAGAGGAATCGGGCGTCACTTTGAACTACACTCCTTTCGCCCGTGAAGCATTCGTTTTCATCGTCAATGCGGATAACCCGGTTAATTCCCTGACTGACCAACAGGTGCGTGACATCTTCAGTGGCGTAATTACCAACTGGCGTACTGTTGGCGGTAACGATCAGGAGATCCAGACCTGGCAACGCCCGGAAGACTCTGGCAGCCAGACAGTGATGCAATCGCAGGTCATGAAAAATGTCCGCATGATCTCGCCGCAGGAAACCGAAGTGGCAAGCATGATGGAGGGAATGATTAAAGTTGTTGCCGAATACCGTAATACAAACAACTCAATAGGCTACACCTTCCGCTATTACGCAACACAAATGAACGCCGATAAAAATATAAAACTGCTAGCTATTAACGGTATTGCACCGACTGCGGAAAATATTCGTAACGGCAAATATCCGTATATCGTCGATGCCTTTATGGTAACGCGGGAAAATACTACGTCAGAAACACAAAAACTGGTCGAATGGTTTTTAATGCCGCAGGGGCAGAGTCTGGTGGAAGATGTGGGCTATGTGCCGCTGTATCCAACAATGAAATAACGCTCGAGAGAAAGGAATCAGCGCAATGAATAAATTCACCGGTGTTTTACTATTAGGTACGGCGTTACTGGCGGGATGTGTCGACCGGGAAGGGTACTATAACAGCGTCAGGGAAGAAGAGAGTCATGGACTGACGTCTCTGCGGGGGCAACCTGAATTACGTTACAGCGATGATTGGTCAAGATGGCCGAGAGTGTACGGCGCTACAGCCTTATACCCGCTGTATGCCTCCGCGTATTATGAATTAGTACCCGAGCCAAAAGATAAGGATCGAACCTCGCTGGCCTGGCAGGCGTATGGTTTGCAACAAACCCGAACAGCTGAAGCCTACGATAGTCTGATCAAGGGTACCGCGACGGTTATTTTTGTTGCACAACCGTCGGAAGGACAGAAAAAACGTGCAGAAGAAGCAGGCGTTAAACTGAAATATACCGCGTTTGCCCGCGAAGCCTTTGTCTTTATCGTTGATATCAAAAACCCGGTTAATTCACTTAGCGAACAGCAGGTCAAAGACATTTTTAGCGGTAAAGTGAGTCGCTGGAATAAAGTGGGCGGCGGTGACGAAAGTATAAAAGTCTGGCAGCGGCCAGAAGATTCTGGAAGCCAAACGGTTATGAAGGGACTGGTTATGCAAGATACTCCAATGCTGCCAGCCAAAAAATCCACTGTTATCGATCTTATGGGCGGTTTAATTACCGAAGTCGCCGACTACCAAAACACACCATCTTCCATTGGATACACCTTCCACTATTACGTCACACGTATGAATGACAATATGCTCAAAATGCGCAAACAGATCAAACTGCTGGCTATAAATGGCGTTGCACCTACAGAGGAAAATATCCGTAACGGCACTTATCCGTACATAATTGATGCTTATATGGTGACGCACGAAAACCCTACGCTGGAAACGCAGAAATTCGTCGACTGGTTTTTAAGCCCGCAGGGACAGCAATTGGTAGAGGATGTGGGGTATGTGCCGATTCATGACGCATCATACGAATCATCAGTGCAATAATGATGAATAAAATCAGACTTTATATTCCTCCGTTAATTCTTGGTTTTGTTATTGTGCCGTTGTTGGTGTGGCCGACGGTGGTTGCGCTGGCTGCTTCTGTTATCACGCTGAGTTTTCTGGGAGAGATACTGTTCTCTATCCCGCTCATGATCAGGCATATTTCGCTTCTGCAATTACAACTATGGTTATCGGCTGAATATGCGCTTTTCTGCTGTGCAATGGTGGGCGTTGGTTGGCAATTTGCTCGTATAACTCAATCTGAATTGAAAAGCAGACTGCATTGTTGGCTGGTATTTGCACCAGTTTATTTCTGGTTGCTCCTGTGGAATATCATTTTCTATGTCGCGCCAGCGAATATTGCGTTGCTGGAGAATATGCGCAGTTTCTTTCTGACAGTTGTCTGGCTCCCACTAAATTTTTCACCATTTTGGTCCCAACCGTGGATTGACTTTGTCGGTCCAATAAGCGCACAGCTTGGTTTTGCGTTGGGATATTATTGCCAGTGGCGTAGCAAAAATAGAAGCCAGATACGGAAGTGGAGTGAGTGGGGAACGTGCCTGAGTTTTGTTACGTTGGGTATGATGGCGTGGGCTTTGCGGTAATTCCCTGACTCAAAAAGTAGGTCAGATTGTTGACAAAGTGCACTTTGTTCATGCCGGATGCGACATGAACGTCTTATTGGCCTACAAGACCATGCAAATTCAATATATTGCATAAGCCACGTAGGCCTGATAAGCGTAGCGCATCAGGCAGTTTTTTGTTTATCATCAGTCTCAGGTCAGATTGAAATCTGACCTGGCCACATTACGTTAATTTACGACGCCAGAGACAACCTCTGCTGCGTATACTCCCCCAGCCACTGACTCACACGAGATTGTTGATCCGCATTCAGCCACATGCCTTGTTTTGTGCGACGCCACAGGGCATCGTCGGCGCGGCGGACCCATTCGTGATCCACAAGGTATTTCAGCTCCGCTTCGTAGAACTCATGACCGAAATCTTCCCCGAGATCGCCTATCGCCCCCGCATTGCCGAGCAGCAGTTCGCTGTTGCTGCCGTAAGTGCGCGCGTAGTGACGTGCCAGCGATTCAGTCAGGAACGGGTAACGGCGGCGCAGGCGGGCGGCATAATCGTCGCGATCGCCTTCAATGGCACCACCCGGCAGCACGCTCTCTTTCGTCCACGCCGGGCCAATGCCCTGATAATACGGCGTCAGTTTTTCCAGCGCGTGCTCCGCCAGTTTGCGGTAGGTGGTCAGCTTACCGCCGAATACCGATAACAGCGGAGCTTTGCCGTTTTCATCATGGATATCAAGGGTGTAATCACGGGTAATGGCCTGCGGCGAATCAGATTCATCATCACACAGCGGACGCACACCGGAGTAGGTCCAGACGATATCGTCCCGGCTTAGCGGCTTTTTAAAGTGCGCGTTATACACTTTCAGCAGGTAATTGATTTCACTCTCTTCAATCTTCACCGCTTTCGGATCGCCTTTATACTCCACATCGGTGGTGCCGATAATGGAAAACTCGTCCATCCACGGGATCACGAAGACAATACGTTTATCTTCGTTTTGCAGAATGTAGGCTTGCTTCTGGGTATGCACACGCGGCACGACAATATGGCTGCCTTTGATCAGGCGAATGCCATAAGGTGAGGGTAGATGCATCCCGTCGTCGAAGAACTGCTTCACCCACGGGCCGGTGGCGTTCACCAGACCGCGTGCCTGCCAGCTGTATTTTTTACCGGTATCAATATCTTCTGCTTCTACAATCCACAGGCCGTTTTCGCGGCGAGCAGAAGTGGCACGAGTACGGGTAAGCACTTCACCGCCTTTACGCACCACCATCTGGGCGTTGGCGAGTACCAGACGGGCGTCGTCTACCCAACAGTCGGAATATTCGAATCCGCGCTTAATTTCCGGTTTTAACACTGAATTTGTGCCAAAACGCAAACCGGTTGATCCCGGCAGGCTGGTGCGTTTACCCAGATGATCGTACATAAACAGACCAATACGGATCATCCACGCCGGACGCAGATGCGGGCGATGCGGCAGGCGAAAACGCATCGGGAAAGCGATATGGGGGGCCATTTTCAGCAACACTTCACGTTCAGCCAGCGCCTCGCTGACCAGACGGAATTCATAGTGCTCAAGGTAGCGCAGGCCACCATGAATGAGTTTTGAACTGGCGGAAGAGGTCGCACAAGCGAGATCCTGCGCCTCCAGCATCAGCACGGATAAACCGCGTCCAGCGGCGTCTGCCGCGATACCAGCACCATTGATGCCGCCACCTATCACAATCAGATCTTTGGTTTCCATGCTGCCCTCATTCACTTTCGTTAAAGCTCATAAATGTTCGTTATCGAACATATTAGCAAAGAATCGCGCTTTGAGTAACATTGAAAAAACATTTTAGAGTGATATGTATAACATTATGGCGTTTATCTGCCGCTTCGACGTAAACTGTGCGGTAAATTTGCCCACTTGTTTGTAAAGAAAGAGAGACGCATGGATCAGTTCGAATGTATTAACGTTGCCGACGCACACCAGAAGTTGCAGGAAAAAGAGGCGGTGCTGGTCGATATTCGCGATCCACAGAGTTTCGCAATGGGGCATGCGGTGCAGGCTTTCCATTTAACCAACGACACATTGGGCGCGTTTATGCGTGATAACGACTTCGATACGCCAGTCATGGTGATGTGTTACCACGGTAATAGCAGCAAAGGCGCGGCGCAGTATCTGCTACAACAGGGCTACGATGTGGTCTACAGCATTGATGGCGGCTTTGAAGCCTGGCAGCGTCAGTTTCCTGCAGAGGTGGCGTACGGCGCGTAACGCTTTATACTGTCCCCTTTTGTGTGGAATAAGCGACAGCAACGATGTTGATGATTACCTCTTTTGCTAACCCCCGCGTGGCGCAGGCGTTTGTTGATTACATGGCGACGCAGGGTGTTATCCTCACGATTCAACAACATAACCAAAGCGATGTCTGGCTGGCGGATGAGTCCCAGGCCGAACGCGTGCGGGTGGAGCTGGCGCGTTTTCTCGAAAACCCGGCAGATCCGCGTTATCTGGCGGCGAGCTGGCAGGCAGGCCATACCGGCAGTGGCCTGCATTATCGCCGTTATCCCTTCTTTGCTGCCTTGCGTGAACGCGCAGGTCCGGTGACCTGGGTGATGATGATCGCCTGCGTGGTGGTGTTTATCGCCATGCAAATTCTCGGTGATCAGGAAGTGATGTTATGGCTGGCCTGGCCATTCGATCCGACACTGAAATTTGAGTTCTGGCGTTACTTCACTCATGCATTAATGCACTTCTCGCTGATGCATATCCTTTTTAACCTGCTCTGGTGGTGGTATCTCGGCGGCGCGGTGGAAAAACGTCTCGGTAGCGGTAAGCTAATTGTTATTACTCTGATTAGCGCCCTGTTAAGCGGCTATGTGCAGCAAAAATTCAGCGGGCCGTGGTTTGGCGGGCTTTCTGGCGTGGTGTATGCACTGATGGGGTACGTCTGGCTACGCGGCGAACGCGATCCGCAAAGTGGCATTTACCTGCAACGTGGGTTAATCATCTTTGCACTGATCTGGATTGTCGCCGGATGGTTTGATTTGTTTGGGATGTCGATGGCGAACGGAGCACACATCGCCGGGTTAGCCGTGGGTTTAGCGATGGCTTTTGTTGATTCGCTTAATGCGCGAAAACGAAAATAATTCCAGGGATTTATAAATGAAACAAACACAACGTCACAACGGTATTATTGAACTGGTTAAACAGCAGGGTTATGTCAGCACCGAAGAACTGGTGGAACACTTCTCTGTCAGTCCGCAGACTATTCGTCGTGACCTCAACGAGCTGGCGGAGCAAAACCTGATCCTGCGTCACCATGGCGGCGCGGCACTGCCTTCCAGTTCGGTTAACACGCCGTGGCACGATCGTAAGGCCACCCAGACCGAAGAAAAAGAGCGTATTGCCCGCAAAGTGGCGGAGCAAATTCCTAACGGCTCGACGCTATTTATTGATATCGGCACCACGCCGGAAGCGGTGGCGCACGCGCTGCTTAATCACAGCAATTTGCGCATTGTGACCAACAATCTCAACGTCGCTAACACGCTGATGGTAAAAGAAGATTTTCGCATCATTCTTGCAGGTGGCGAATTACGCAGCCGCGATGGTGGGATCATTGGCGAAGCGACGCTCGATTTTATCTCCCAGTTCCGCCTTGATTTCGGGATTCTGGGGATCAGCGGCATCGATAGCGACGGCTCGCTGCTGGAGTTCGATTACCACGAAGTTCGCACCAAACGCGCTATTATTGAGAACTCGCGCCACGTTATGCTGGTTGTCGATCACTCGAAATTTGGCCGTAATGCGATGGTCAATATGGGCAGCATCAGCATGGTCGATGCCGTCTACACCGACGCCCCGCCACCAGCGAGCGTGATGCAGGTGCTGACAGACCATCATATTCAGCTGGAGCTGTGCTGATCCTGCACGGCTTCCCACGTCAGACCAAAACGCGCCAGGTATTTGCGTAGCCGATCCGCGTCGTTGACGCTGGCTTTGCCCTGGCGCGAAACATCAAAGAGTTCACGCCCGGCAGCGGAAAGCGATTTTGCCTGACGGCAGATAGCGATAACGTGTTCCAGTTGCAGCCGATCAAAGAGGTCGATGTTTTCCGCTTCAGCGCCCAGTAGCTGCTTAAGCGCAGAAGAGCGGCTATCCTGCCAGTTGTAGCGTAGACGGTTTATCTCATCTTCTACGGTTTCAAGGGTGATACGCCCACTATCGGCAAACGTCGCCATGCGTGTGACGCTGGCAGAAAGCTCGCGAAAGTTACCGCGCCATGTTGCCTGGGGAGATGTCGCAAAGGCCAGCCAGGCGCGCCTCGCTTCGGTGTTAAAACGCACGCTGTCGCCGGTGAGTGAGGCGTGGCGCTCCACTTCATAATCCAGGTTCGGTTCAATATCTTCCTGGCGCTGGCGTAGACCCGGCAGGGTGAAGGTCCAGAGATTGATCCGCGCGTACAGGTCTTCGCGAAATTTGCCTTCGGCAACCAGCTGACGCAAATCGCGCACCGTTCCGGCGATCAGCTGAAAATCACTGCTCACCTGGCGATCGCTACCAAACGGGTGAAAGGTTTTCTCTTCAATGGCTTTTAGCAACATTGCCTGTTCGTCTGCGCCCAGTTCGCCAATCTCATCAAGAAACAACATGCCGCCGTTGGCGCTGCGTAATAACCCTTCACGAGATTCCCGCGCCCCGGTAAACGCGCCTTTCACATGACCAAACAGCGCGGACATGGCGGTATCGCCACGCAGAGTGGCGCAGTTCACTTCCACAAACTCGCCGCAAAACTGATGCCGCGCCTGTTTTAACTCGAAGATGCGTCGTGCCAGAAATGACTTACCCGCACCGGTCGGGCCGTTAAGCAGGATCGGTGCGCGGGATTTGATCGCCACTTTTTCGATCTGCTCAATCATGCGGTTGAAGTGGGCGTTACGCGTGGCAATGCCGGATTTGAGGAAATCGAGAGTTTGCTGGCGTTCTTCGGCAAAGCGGCTGGCAATAGCGTTATAACGGCTTAAATCGAGATCGATAATCGTCACCGCACCAGGGCTGTTGGGCTGTTCTTTTTTACGCGGTGGCGAAGATTGTATTAACCTGGCGGGCAGGTAACGCGCTTCTGCCAGTAGAAACCAGCAAATTTGCGCGACGTGGGTACCGGTGGTGATGTGAATTAAATAGTCTTCTTTATCAGGTTCGAACGCGTAACCACGGGCGAAATCATGCAGGCAGGCGTAAACCTCCTCGAAATCCCACGGGTTATGCAGTTCAATCTCAACGCTCACCACTTCTGTTTCTGGCGAAACATTGGCGATATCGCGTTTAAGCGTTTCAAACAGCGAGCGCGAGCGGGCGTCGTGCAACAATTCCAGTCGATTGATGACTAACGATTCTTGCTGGCATAGACAGAGTGACGGACGCCATTTCGACCATCGCTGACTGCCGCGCCCGGCATAATCCAGTACGGTGCCGACAAAGCCAAAAGCCACTGTTTTACGCATCTTAGATATCCTTATAAAAGACGATATTTCATTATCGGCGAATTGGCTTTGCGGGAAATCTCCGTTTACGGACGTACAGATTTTATCTATTTAAAAACAATGAATTAAAAAATTAATCTGCTTATTTAATTTTCTGGCACGGCGGATGCAATTATCTGGACAGCAAACAACGAAAAGAGAAAAACAAAATGAATTACGAATTACTGACCACTGAAAATGTCCCGGTAAAAATGTGGACCAAAGGCGTACCGGTAGAAGACGATGCGCGTCAGCAACTTATTAATACGGCGAAGATGACGTTTATTTTCAAACATATTGCGGTAATGCCTGATGTACATCTGGGTAAAGGTTCCACCATTGGTAGCGTTATCCCGACCAAAGGGGCGATTATTCCGGCGGCGGTGGGGGTAGATATCGGTTGTGGAATGAACGCACTGCGAACTGCGTTAACGGCGGCAGATCTGCCTGAAAACCTGGCGGAGCTGCGTCAGGCGATTGAAACTGCCGTGCCGCACGGACGTTCCAATAATCGTAGCCGTCGTGATAAAGGCGCATGGGAGAATCCGCCTGTTAACGTCGATGCGAAATGGGCTGAGCTTGAAGCCGGTTATCAGTGGTTAACGCAAAAATATCCGCGTTTCCTTAATACCAATAACTATAAACACCTGGGAACGCTGGGAACGGGAAACCACTTTATTGAAATCTGCCTTGATGAGTCGGATCAGGTGTGGATTATGCTGCACTCCGGTTCACGCGGAATTGGTAATGCCATCGGGACTTACTTTATCGATCTGGCACAAAAAGAGATGCAGGAAACGCTTGAAACGTTGCCATCGCGTGACCTGGCGTACTTTATGGAAGGTACGGAATACTTTGATGATTACCTGAAAGCGGTGGCCTGGGCGCAGCTTTTTGCCAGCCTTAACCGCGATGCGATGATGGAAAATGTGGTAACGGCGTTGCAGAGCGTTACGCAGAAAACGGTAAGACAGCCACAAACGCTGGCGATGGAAGAGATCAACTGTCACCACAACTATGTGCAAAAAGAACAGCACTTTGGCGAAGAGATCTATGTGACGCGTAAAGGCGCGGTGTCTGCGCGTGCTGGTCAATATGGAATTATTCCCGGTTCGATGGGGGCGAAAAGCTTTATTGTCCGTGGGCTGGGAAATGAAGAGTCGTTCTGTTCGTGCAGCCACGGTGCCGGGCGGGTAATGAGCCGTACTAAAGCGAAAAAACTGTTCAGCGTGGAAGATCAAATTCGTGCCACCGCGCATGTGGAATGCCGTAAAGATGCCGAAGTGATCGACGAAATCCCGATGGCGTATAAAGATATCGACGCGGTGATGGCGGCACAAAGCGATCTGGTGGAAGTTATCTACACCCTGCGTCAGGTGGTGTGTGTAAAAGGATAAATGATGAAAAGGATGATTGCGCTGGATGGCGCACAGGGCGAAGGCGGCGGGCAGATCCTGCGCTCGGCGCTGAGTCTGTCGATGATAACCGGCCAGCCATTTACCATCACCGGCATTCGCGCCGGGCGGGCGAAACCGGGGCTGTTGCGCCAGCATCTGACGGCTGTAAAGGCGGCGACGGAAATTTGCGGAGCAACGGTGGAGGGCGCGGAGCTGGGGTCGCAGCGTCTGGTCTTCCGGCCCGGTACCGTGCGCGGTGGCGACTACCGCTTTGCTATTGGTAGCGCCGGAAGTTGCACGCTGGTACTACAAACGGTACTGCCCGCGCTGTGGTTTGCCGATGGTCCTTCTCGTGTTGAAGTGAGCGGAGGTACCGATAACCCGTCGGCCCCGCCTGCAGATTTTATCCGCCGGGTGCTGGAGCCGCTGCTGGCAAAAATAGGAATTCATCAGCAAACCACGCTGTTACGTCACGGTTTTTATCCTGCCGGAGGCGGCGTGGTGGCGACGGAAGTCTCGCCCGTGGCATCGTTTAACACCTTGCAACTTGGCGAGCGCGGGAACATTGTGCAGATACGTGGAGAGGTGCTACTGGCTGGTGTGCCACGCCATGTCGCTGAGCGTGAAATCGCTACGATGGCGGGTAGTTTTTCCCTGCATGAGCAGAATATTCATAACCTGCCGCGCGACCAGGGGCCGGGTAATACCGTCTCGCTGGAAGTTGAAAGTGAAAATATCACTGAACGCTTTTTTGTCGTCGGTGAAAAGCGCGTCAGTGCCGAAGTGGTGGCTGCGCAGTTAGTGCAAGAGGTGAAACGTTACCTGGCGAGCCCGGCGGCGGTGGGGGAATATCTCGCCGACCAGTTGGTGCTACCGATGGCGCTGGCGGGCGCGGGAGAATTTACGGTCGCCCATCCCTCATGCCATCTGCTGACCAATATCGCGGTGGTGGAGCGTTTCTTGCCAGTGCGGTTTAGTCTGGTGGAGGCGGATGGCGTAACGCGGGTGAGCATTGAATGATATAAAGATGTAAGCCGGATCCGACGTATTATCCGGCTAAACTCACACCCCATATCCCATCATCTTCAGCAGTTTCTGCGCGTGTTGTACCGCGGCCTGACGGTGGGCGACACCGAGTTTTTGGTACAGATTGCGGATATGCGTTTTGATGGTGGTTGCCGCCACTTCCAGCTCGCCTGCAATTTGTTCATTGCTGTAACCGGAGTAAATCAGCCCCAAAACCTGCCATTCGCGTTGGGTCAGCGGGCTGGTACGGATCAATTCTGGTACTTCCGGATGATTTAGCAGACGTTCAACGAAATTCTCATCAAAATGGGCGAATTTATGCCGATGATGTTGATTTATTTCCCGCAGAATACGCTGTGCACGATGCTGTTCCAGCTCAGGCAACGTATTGAGTTGAATCAGTTGGCGTAACTGTTGCGCCATCGCTTCGCCTTCGATGACAAAGTGACTGATAAATCCGGTACGATTCGCCAGTTTTAATGCCTCCAGCAACACACGCTGGGCATCATTTTTGCGACCGGCCTGCCAGTATAGTTGATTAAGCAGCAACAGGTTACGGTTGAGATCGCTCATTAACCGCAGACTGCGGGCGTTTTCATTGAGTTCTTCAAGAACAATTTCTGCCGGTTCAAACTCGCCCAGCAATATTTGTGCACGGGCGATGTTGCGCCATTGACCTTGCAGGAAGTGGTTATTCGCAAACTCCGGTTTGGCTGTGTGACGCAACCAGTTGGCGGCGGCAGCTTTGTCGCCGGTCATTTGCCAGTAAATGACCCGGACTTTGTTGGCGTTAGAGATCCAGTCGCTGTGATATTTGCCATTTCCCAGCAGGTTTTCCAGACGATTCAGTTGGCTACGGGCGTTATCCAAATCACCTCGGGCCAGCGAGCATTGAATCAACATTGCCAGGCACTGGAGCTGTTGCTGTGGCTGATAAGACGACAAAACTTCAATCCCGCTGCGTGCCGATGCTTCGGCTTCGTCCAGCCGTGCCCAGGCCCATAACAGTTGTGCTCGGATACGTACCAGAAATTCATGCATTGGCAGCTGTTCCAGATGCTGCTCGTTGATCAGCTGGAACGCTTTTTCCTGCGTTTCCCACGCGGTTTGCAGAAAACCCTGAGCAAACAGAATTTCGCTTTGCTGGATTAAACTCCACAAAGCGTAGTGCCAGACATCGTGCTGGCGTGCCATCTGTTCGGTTTGCTGCATTAACGCCAGTGAGCGGGTCAGTTCCCCTTTGCAGTGCAATACTTCACCCAACACCGAAGTTGCTACAATGCGGCTGTAGAACCAGCCGGGAGGCAGTTCTTCCAGTGCCAGTTTTGCCAGCCGTTCAGCTTCATCCGGGTTACCATCGTTAATTGCCACCTGGGCGCGCAGAGCATTAAATTCTGCGTGCATGGTGCCTTCTCTGATGTCTTTGATTTCATGTTCAGCACGAGCCAGCAGGGTGTTTACTTCGCCGTAGCGATGCTGGCTTTGCATCA
This sequence comes from Escherichia sp. MOD1-EC6300, assembly GCF_002965045.1. Taxonomy (NCBI): domain Bacteria; kingdom Pseudomonadati; phylum Pseudomonadota; class Gammaproteobacteria; order Enterobacterales; family Enterobacteriaceae; genus Escherichia; species Escherichia sp. MOD1-EC6300. The sequence goes on from NZ_PTRH01000012.1 coordinate 64,997, forward strand.
GCCACGCTTGTAATAACACCAACTGCGGATTTTCCAGCAAACTCTCCCATGGCAGGGCTTTAAGTGACTCTTCAAGTAGCGAAAGTTCGCTGTGGTTGAACAAACTCCAGGCGTGATTAAGCAGAATATCGCGCAGCATCAGCGCATCGCCTGCCGCCAGCGCATGATGAATCGCTTCGCTGGGGAATCCCTGGGCCATCCAGCTTTCTGCGGCGGCACTGTGGATTTTCGGCAGCTCAGCCGCCAGTTCCCACTGGCAGCGCTGGCGCAGGAAGTTGCCAAACAGCGGGTGATAGCAGAACCACTCGCCGCTATCATCCATCCGCTGTAAAAACAGCCCCTGACGCTCAATCTCTTCGAGGCGCATTTGCCCGTTTTCTTCGCCGGTCACACGAGTGATGAGTGCATCGTTCATTGAGCGCAAAATGGCGCTTTTCAACAGAAAATGGCGCGTTGCGAGATCGACGTTGTCCAAAACCTCATCGACCAGATAATCCGAAAGATGACTGGCATTGATTCCCGCCAGGCGACGTGCCGACTTATGGGCTGAGTGGGTATTCTGCCGGGCGGAGAGGGCAATTAACTGTAGCGCAGTCGCCCAACCGGAAACGTCATCGCAAATCCGACTGCTTTCTGCGGCTTCAATCGGCGATGACAGGCGGCAATCAAAAAACTGCTTCGCTTCCTGGTGGGTAAACGCCAGTTGCTGACTGCCAATTTCCAGCAGTTGGTCGCGAACACGCAGATTGGCAATGCCCAGTTGCGGAAGATTGCGTGACAGCACCACCAGGGTGAGATTTTCTGGTTGATGGCGAATAAAGAAGCGCATTGACTCGTGGATCACCGGATTAGTGATCAGATGGTAGTCATCGATGACCAGATAAAGTGGGCTATGCCATTCCGCCAGCTCAATGAAAAGCTGGGCGAAGAGTGACGTCAGGCTGGCATATTGCCGTTTTTGCGCCATCGTCTCACAAATCGCACAGTGACCGTTGGTTGCCTGTTGCACGGCGGCAATGAAATAGCTGGCGAAACGCTCTTGCTGGTTATCGCCCTCATCCAGCGAGTACCAGCCCAAATCGTTTTTGCCTGCCGCCCATTGAGAAATGAGCGTGGTTTTTCCGTAGCCCGCAGGACTCGTGATCAGCGCCAGCCGGAAGTTGTTCGCGCCGGAAAGTTTAGCCAGCAGGCGCTCACGAACCACGGTATGGTCGAGTCGAACCGGACGACTTAATTTTGACGGAATCAGCATAGTTAATCACTTCACTGTGGAAAATGAGGAAATATTATTTTTTTTGCGCTTCGTAATTAATGGTTATAAGGTCGGCCAGAAACCCTTCTAATGCAAGCGATGACGTTTTTTTATGTGTCTGAATTTGCACTGTGTCACAATTCCAAATGTTTATTAACAACTCACCTAATAACGACGCTGATGCAGCGTGAATACTGGGTTTTACGGTATTTTCCTCATGTTCATCAGTTTCATTTAAGCAAGGGAGTCTTCTCAATTCCTGATGAAAGAGCCATCTAAAAAGAGGATCTTAATAAACCTATTAAGAATGAGATGGAGCAAACTGAATGTTTTACTTATGAAACTGTTTCACTCCTTTACTTAATTTATAGAGTTACCTTCCGCCTTTTGAAAATACACAACGGCCATTTTTTGCACTTAGATACAGATTTTCTGCGCTGTATGGCATTGATTTGCTGCTAATCCTGTGGATTGCACTAGGTTTAAGTGGTCGAGATCACATTTCCTTGCTCATCCCCGCAACTCCTCCCTGCCTAATCCCCCGCAGGATGAGGAAGGTCAACATCGAGCCTGGCAAACTAGCGATAACGTTGTGTTGAAAATCTAAGAAAAGTGGAACTCCTATGTCACAACCTATTTTTAACGATAAGCAATTTCAGGAAGCGCTTTCACGTCAGTGGCAGCGTTATGGCTTAAATTCTGCGGCTGAAATGACCCCTCGCCAGTGGTGGCTGGCAGTGAGTGAAGCCCTGGCGGAAATGCTACGTGCCCAGCCATTCGCTAAACCGGTGGCCAATCAGCGACATGTTAACTACATCTCAATGGAGTTTTTGATTGGACGCCTGACGGGTAACAACCTGTTGAATCTTGGCTGGTATCAGGATGTACAGGATTCGTTGAAGGCTTATGACATCAACCTGACTGACCTGCTGGAAGAAGAGATCGACCCGGCGCTGGGTAACGGTGGTCTGGGACGTCTGGCTGCGTGCTTCCTCGACTCAATGGCAACTGTCGGTCAGTCTGCGACGGGTTATGGTCTTAACTATCAATATGGCTTGTTCCGCCAGTCTTTTGTCGATGGCAAACAGGTTGAAGCGCCGGATGACTGGCATCGCGGTAACTACCCGTGGTTCCGCCACAACGAAGCTCTGGATGTGCAGGTAGGAATTGGCGGTAAAGTGACGAAAGACGGACGCTGGGAGCCGGAATTTACCATTACCGGTCAAGCGTGGGATCTTCCCGTTGTCGGTTATCGTAATGGCGTGGCGCAGCCGCTGCGTCTGTGGCAGGCGACGCATGCGCATCCGTTTGATCTGACAAAATTTAACGACGGTGATTTCCTGCGTGCCGAACAACAGGGCATCAACGCGGAAAAACTGACCAAAGTTCTCTATCCAAACGACAACCATACTGCCGGTAAAAAGCTGCGCCTGATGCAGCAATACTTCCAATGTGCTTGTTCGGTAGCGGATATTCTGCGTCGCCATCATCTGGCGGGGCGTAAACTGCACGAGCTGGCAGATTACGAAGTTATTCAACTGAACGATACCCACCCGACTATTGCGATTCCAGAGCTGCTGCGCGTGCTGATTGATGAGCATCAGATGAGCTGGGATGACGCCTGGGCCATCACCAGCAAAACTTTTGCTTACACCAACCATACCCTGATGCCAGAAGCGCTGGAACGCTGGGATGTGAAGCTAGTGAAAGGCTTACTGCCGCGCCACATGCAGATTATTAACGAAATTAATACACGCTTTAAAACGCTGGTGGAAAAAAACTGGCCGGGCGATGAAAAAGTGTGGGCCAAACTGGCGGTGGTACACGACAAACAAGTGCATATGGCGAACCTGTGTGTGGTTGGCGGTTTCGCGGTAAACGGTGTTGCGGCGCTGCACTCGGATCTGGTGGTGAAAGATCTGTTCCCGGAATATCACCAGCTATGGTCGAACAAATTCCATAACGTCACCAACGGTATTACCCCACGTCGCTGGATCAAACAGTGCAACCCGGCACTGGCGGCTCTGTTGGATAAATCACTGAAAAAAGAGTGGGCTAACGATCTCGATCAGCTGATCAATCTGGAAAAATTCGCTGATGACGCGAAATTCCGCCAGCAATATCGCGAGATCAAGCAGGCGAATAAAGTCCGTCTGGCGGAGTTTGTGAAAGTTCGTACCGGTATTGAAATCAATCCTCAGGCGATTTTCGATATTCAGATCAAACGTTTGCATGAGTACAAACGTCAGCACCTGAATCTGCTGCATATTCTGGCGTTGTACAAAGAGATTCGTGAAAACCCGCAGGCTGATCGCGTACCGCGCGTCTTCCTCTTCGGCGCGAAAGCGGCACCGGGCTACTACCTGGCGAAGAATATTATCTTTGCGATCAACAAAGTGGCTGACGTGATCAACAACGATCCGCAGGTTGGCGACAAATTGAAGGTGGTGTTCCTGCCGGATTATTGCGTTTCGGCGGCGGAAAAACTGATCCCGGCGGCGGATATCTCCGAACAAATTTCGACTGCAGGTAAAGAAGCTTCCGGTACCGGCAATATGAAACTGGCGCTCAATGGTGCGCTTACTGTCGGTACGCTGGATGGTGCGAACGTTGAAATCGCCGAGAAAGTTGGTGAAGAAAATATCTTTATTTTTGGTCATACCGTGGAACAAGTGAAGGCAATTCTGGCCAAAGGCTACGACCCGGTGAAATGGCGGAAGAAAGATAAGGTGCTGGACGCAGTATTGAAAGAGCTGGAAAGTGGCAAATACAGCGACGGCGATAAGCATGCCTTCGACCAGATGCTGCACAGTATCGGCAAACAGGGCGGCGATCCGTATCTGGTAATGGCGGATTTCGCAGCCTATGTAGAGGCACAAAAGCAGGTGGATGTGCTGTACCGCGACCAGGAGGCCTGGACTCGCGCGGCGATCCTCAATACCGCCCGCTGCGGTATGTTTAGCTCGGATCGCTCTATTCGCGATTATCAGGCTCGTATCTGGCAGGCAAAACGCTAAGGAAGCTCGATGGAAAGCAAACGTCTGGATAATGCCGCGCTGGCGGCGGGGATCAGCCCCAATTACATCAATGCCCACGGTAAACCGCAGTCGATTAGCGCCGAAACCAAACGGCGTTTGCTTGACGCGATGCATCAACGTACCGCCACGAAAGTGGCGGTAACGCCAGTCCCGAATGTCATGGTCTATACCAGCGGCAAAAAAATGCCGATGGCGGTGGAGGGCAGCGGCGAATATAGCTGGCTGCTGACCACCGAAGAAGGAACGCAATACAAAGGCCATGTAACGGGGGCAAAGCGTTCAATTTACCGACGAAGTTGCCGGAAGGTTATCACACGTTGACACTCACCCAGGACGACCAGCGCGCGCATTGCCGGGTGATTGTCGCCCCGAAACGCTGTTACGAACCGCAGGCGTTGCTGAATAAACAAAAGCTGTGGGGCGCCTGCGTCCAGCTTTATACGCTGCGATCGGAAAAAAACTGGGGTATTGGGGATTTTGGCGATCTCAAAGTGATGCTGGTGGATGTGGCAAAACGTGGCGGGGCTTTCATCGGTCTGAACCCGATTCATGCGCTCTATCCGGCAAATCCGGAAAGTGCCAGTCCGTATAGCCCGTCTTCTCGTCGCTGGCTAAATGTGGTTTATATCGACGTTAACGCCGTCGAAGATTTCCATCTTAGCGAAGAGGCTCAGACCTGGTGGCAGTTACCGACCACGCAACAGACGCTGCAACAGGCACGGGATGCCGACTGGGTCGATTACTCCACCGTCACTGCGCTGAAAATGACAGCATTGCGGATGGCGTGGAAAGGTTTTGCGCAACGTGATGATGAGCAGATGGCCGCGTTTCGCCAGTTTGTTGCAGAGCAGGGCGACAGCCTGTTCTGGCAGGCGGCGTTTGACGCGTTACATGCCCAGCAAGTGAAAGAAGACGAAATGCGCTGGGGCTGGCCTGCATGGCCAAAGATGTATCAGAACGTGGATTCACCAGAAGTGCGTCAGTTCTGCGAAGAACATCGTGATGACGTCGATTTTTATCTCTGGTTGCAGTGGCTGGCTTACAGCCAGTTTGCCGCCTGCTGGGAGATAAGCCAGGGCCATGAAATGCCGATTGGCTTGTACCGTGATCTGGCGGTTGGCGTAGCAGAGGGTGGAGCAGAAACCTGGTGCGACCGGGAGTTGTATTGCCTGAAAGCGTCGGTGGGCGCGCCGCCGGATATCCTCGGCCCGTTGGGGCAGAACTGGGGATTGCCGCCGATGGATCCGCATATCATCACCGCGCGTGCCTATGAACCGTTTATCGAGCTGTTGCGTGCCAATATGCAAAACTGCGGCGCGTTGCGAATTGACCATGTGATGTCGATGCTGCGTTTGTGGTGGATACCGTATGGCGAGACGGCAGATCAGGGCGCGTATGTTCACTATCCGGTAGATGATCTGCTCTCGATTCTGGCACTCGAAAGTAAGCGCCATCGCTGCATGGTGATTGGTGAAGACCTCGGCACTGTACCGGTAGAGATTGTCGGTAAACTGCGCAGCAGCGGTGTGTACTCCTACAAAGTGCTCTATTTCGAAAGCGACCACGAGAAGACATTCCGCGCGCCGAAAGCGTATCCGGAGCAGTCGATGGCGGTTGCGGCGACACACGACCTGCCTACACTGCGTGGCTACTGGGAGAGCGGGGATTTAACACTGGGCAAAACGCTGGGGCTGTACCCGGATGAAGTGGTATTGCGCGGTCTGTATCAGTATCGCGAACTGGCGAAGCAAGGGTTACTGGATGCACTGCATAAACATGGTTGCCTGCCAAAACGTGCGGGGCATAAGGCATCGTTAATGTCGATGACGCCGATGCTTAATCGTGGTTTGCAACGTTATATCGCTGATAGTAACAGTGCTCTGTTAGGGCTTCAGCCAGAAGACTGGCTGGATATGGCCGAACCGGTAAATATTCCCGGAACCAGTTACCAGTATAAAAACTGGCGACGTAAGCTTTCTGCAACGCTTGAGTCGATGTTTGCCGATGATGGCGTGAACAAGTTGCTGAAGGATTTGGACAGACGGCGCAGAGCGGCTGCGAAGAAGCAGTAGAGAGCGGTTGATGCCGGATGCGATGCATCCGGCAGTCAGTATTATCAAATCACCATATTCAGCAGCAGACAGCCTACCAGACCGCACACCGAGATAATGGTTTCCAGCATCGACCAGGACTTGATGGTCTCGCCGATAGTCAGGTTAAAGTACTCTTTGAACAGCCAGAAGCCCGGATCGTTCACGTGAGAGAAAATCACACTACCGGAACCAACCGCAATAACCATCAGTTCCGGGCTAACACCCGTCGTTGCAATTAGTGGTGCCGCGATACCCCCCGCAGTGATTGCCGCAACGGTTGCGGAACCCAGCGCGATACGCAGTACGGCGGCAATCGACCAGGCCATCAGCAGCGGAGAAATGTTGGTTTCGTGCATCATGGAAGCAATGTATTTGTCCACGCCGCTGTCTACCAGCACCTGCTTGAACGCACCGCCACCACCGATGATCAACAGCATCATCGCGATGATTTTGATGGAAGAAACCAGCGTGTCGTTAATCTGATCCATTGAACGACCACGGTTCAGACCAAAGGTGAACATCGCAATCAACACGGCAATCAGCGTTGCCATTACCGGGTCACCGAGGAACTCCGCCACTGGCAGGAAAGCGTGACCTTTCGGCAGGATCATTTCGGCAATTGCACGCATCGCCATCAGCACAACCGGCACCAGAGAAGTCCAGACGCTGACGCCAAAGCTTGGCATCTCTTCTTCGCTGAAGGTTTTCGCGCTGTACAGACCTTCCGGGATTGGCTTATCGATACCTTTCAGCACGCGAGCGTAAACCGGACCCGCGAGAATAACGGTCGGGATTGCCAGAATAGTCCCGTACAGCAGGGTTTTACCCATATCGGCATTGAAAATGGTGGCAATCGCAGTTGGGCCCGGATGTGGCGGCAGGAAGCCGTGGGTCACAGACAGCGCAGCCGCCATTGGTACACCAACATACAGCAGCGGAATATTCGCGGAAGCCGCGATGGTAAACACCAGCGGCAGCATTAGCACGAAGCCCACTTCATAGAACAGGGCAAAACCGACAGTAAAACCGGTTAACACTACCGCCCATTGGATGTGTTTTTTACCAAATTTGGCAATCAGCGTGGTGGCGATACGTTGTGCACCACCGCAGTCTGCCAGCATTTTGCCCAGCATCGCGCCAAAACCCATGATCAGGGCAAGGCTACCGAGCGTCCCGCCGACACCAGCTTTGATGGAGCCAATAACTTTATCCAGCGGCATTCCCTGCATTAATCCAACAGCAAGCGCCACGAGGACGAGAGCGATGAATCCGTTCATTTTGAAGCGGATCATCAGGAGCAACAACAAGATTACACCGATAGCAACAATGACTAATGGCATGATTTACCTGGCCTTTCATTTGTTATGGGTAACGTCAATTTTCTGACGACAAACTCTAATTATCCCAATCGGGAACAGAGATATTGCGGCACCACGACTGATACCCACTAAAACTAATTATTGTAGTCAGATGTCAGGAGTATGTTTGGTACCCGCGTGAATGATACGGGTAACATCTGGCGTTTGAGAATCACCAGAGCGGGGTAAATTTAAATTATGAGAGGTTGGTCATATTATCGCGGGGAAACGTAGGGACTGGATTTGCCGAGGCAATGTAGCGCCAACGCCTGGCAGACGGCCCGATAAGACGCTTTAGCGTCGCATCGGGCAATCTATAAAAGAGAGGATAACTTAGTAGTAAGAGTGTTCGCCGCGCTGGTGTTCGGTGAGATCGCGTACACCTTTCAGCTCCGGGAATTCGTTCAGCAGCTGCTTTTCGATCCCTTCTTTCAGCGTCACATCGACCATTGAACAACCGTTACAACCGCCGCCAAATTGCAGAATGGCGTAACCGTCTTCGGTGATTTCCATCAGCGAAACGCGACCACCGTGACCGGCAAGCTGTGGGTTGATCTGCGACTGCAGCATATACTCCACGCGCTCCATCAGCGGCGCATCGTCAGCTACTTTGCGCATTTTGGCGTTTGGGGCTTTCAGCGTCAGCTGAGAACCCAACTGGTCGGTAACAAAGTCGATCTCTGCATCTTCCAGGTAAGGCGCGCTTAACTCATCAACATACGCGGTCAGCAGGTCAAATTTCAGGGCAGTGTCGGTGGCTTCCACAGCGTCCGGCGGACAATAAGAAACGCCACATTCAGCGTTAGGCGTGCCAGGGTTAATCACAAATACGCGGATTTGTGTCCCTTCTTCCTGATTTGCCAGCAGTTTGGCAAAGTGCGCTTGTGCAGCATCGGAAATACGGATCATAGTAATGGCCTAATAGTTGACTATTTTAGTTGGTTATAATACGCCCATCATCGAGGCTCTACAAGGTTCGACAAAGGCACCAGACCTGGACAGTCGCCGCACCATTGCGTAAAAGCAACTGCGCAATCTCTGCGACGGTACTTCCGGTGGTAACGACATCATCCACTATCACCATATGGCGACCTTGCACCGGCAATTCAAGGCGAAAGGCATTTTTCAGGTTGCGTTTGCGCAGCCGGGCGCTAAGAAAATGCTGGGTCGCAGTGGCCCGTGTACGTGTGACGGCTTCGCTATCCCATTGGCAGTGCAACCAGCGTGATAACGGCTGACACAGCAAATCGCTCTGATTAAATCCCCGACGCCAGTGACGCCGCTGCCATAACGGCACGCTGATGATGCGGTCCGGCAATTGCAAACCGGTGGCGCGACGAGCGTGTAAGACTTCCAATAGTAACAGACGTGACAGGGCGCTGGCGATTTCGCAACGCCGGGAAAACTTAAGCTGGTGGATGAGCGGACTTAACGGCGGTGCATAGTCGGCAACCGTGACCAGTCTTTGCCACGGCGGTGGTTTTTGCAGGCAGCGACCACAGGGAAGATGGGAGTGTGTTGCGGGTAATCCACATTGTGGGCATAACGTTTTATCTGTACGGGTGGCGCGAGAGCATACCGAACAAATCCCCCAATGACCTAACGCCAGGGGCATTCGGCATAGCCAGCATAATCCCGGTACTGTTAGCATATGTTCATCCTTGTAAGTAAAAAGAGAACAATAGCGGATGAATAACATCTGGTGGCAGACCAAAGGTCAGGGGAATGTTCATCTTGTGCTGCTGCACGGATGGGGACTGAATGCCGAAGTGTGGCGTTGCATTGATGAGGAACTTAGCTCGCATTTTACGCTGCATCTCGTTGATCTGCCCGGCTTCGGGCGCAGCCAGGGATTTGGTGCGATGTCACTTGCTGATATGGCTGAAGTCGTGCTGCGACAAGCTCCGGACAAAGCTATCTGGTTAGGCTGGAGTTTGGGCGGACTGGTGGCAAGCCAGATTGCGTTAACCCATCCCGAGCGGGTTCAGGCGCTGGTCACCGTGGCGTCGTCGCCATGTTTTAGTGCTCGTGACGATTGGCCGGGGATCAAACCGGACGTGCTGGCAGGTTTCCAGCAGCAACTCAGTGAAGATTTTCAGCGCACGGTAGAACGGTTCCTTGCGTTACAAACCATGGGTACAGAAACGGCACGCCAGGATGCGCGAGCGCTGAAGAAAACCGTTCTGGCGCTGCCGATGCCGAAGGTTGACGTGCTCAATGGTGGGCTGGAAATACTGAAAACGGTCGATCTCCGCCAGCCGCTGCAAAACGTGTCCATGCCGTTTTTGCGATTGTATGGCTATCTCGATGGTCTGGTGCCGCGCAAAGTGGTGCCGATGCTGGATAAACTCTGGCCACACAGCGAGTCGTACATCTTCGCCAAAGCGGCCCATGCGCCGTTTATTTCTCATCCGGACGAGTTTTGTCACCTGCTGGTGGCGTTGAAGCAGAGGGTGTAGACAGCTGTTGAAATGGCGAGACAGAACTTTACTGGCTCGCCGCAGCCAACTCCTCTTCTGACACCCCGGTAAAACGCATGATGTCCGCAAGAGGGACTCCGGATTCAAGCATTATTTTTGCTATATGCAAGGCTTTGGATTGTTCCCCCTCTTGCCGCAATCTTTCCGCAATAGTCATTAAACTCTCCTTGTGTTTCGGTGAACGTTCGGCCACACCATCGATAAAATCATTAAAACGTACTGCATCGCCAGTTTGCAGTATGTAATTAAACAGCCCTTTGATTTGTCTGTCATTAGCGTATCCACTACTTAATAAGCAGGCCATTTGCTCTACCAGTCCCATCAGATCGCGTTGACGAATATGTTTTTGAATTAACTCCAGCAGCGCCATGCGTCGGTGCTGCATGATTTCATCATCAGGCATGACGGTGACATCAATCAGCGGAAATGCAGAGGCATAAAGCTGCCTTGCCAGTTTGGGATCGGCGAAACAATCAAGCCAACACAGCGAATAGGGATAGGGGCTTTCAATACCATGGTAAAACAACAATGGCACCACCATCGGCAACGTTTTGTATCCGGCATCCAGGTGATTTTGCATTGCGGCAATGGCGTAACGCATCATGCGAAATGCGATCAGTTTGTTTGAGGTGCTTTGATGTTCAATCAGACAATAGATATATCCCGGTCCTTGTTCCGTTTTCACCGACCACAGCACGTCGGAATAGCTTTCACGCAGATCGTCATCAATAAAGCTGCTCGACTCCAGCTTGAGGGTTTTCATATCACAGAGCGCGTGAATAGGTGCCGGTAAATGGAACGCAAGAAAATCGCGCGCCGTCTCCGGTTGGCGTAAAAAGAGTTTGAACAGCGCATCGTGTGGGGTGGAACTCTGCTTTTTGCTCATGGCGTTCCTTCACCTGTTGTTTGAATGCCGCGACTCTACGCGCCACTCCACACCTGTGCATTAGCGAGTTTTCATCCCTGCGAGACGCTTTCAGAGGAATTTACGTCGCGCTGCAAGGGTTGCATTTTTATGGAAAGCCGCACGCAAAAAAGCCCGGTTGCAAACGCATACCGGGCTTTCAAAACAGGTAGTAAAACAAGGTTAACGTAACGCCCACCACTCACGCAGGCAGGCTTTGCCTTCCGGGCAGCTTTTACAACTGCCAGAGAGGCAGCCGTCAGGTTCTTCCTGAATTCGCACGGCTTTGCCCATACTTTCCAGCTGTTGCAGCATGGCGTTAATCATGGGTTGCGGAGTGTTCAATGTCTGGCTTATCTGGGCCGCTTCCATACGGCCCCGTAATGCCAGCAAATCGCGCACCTGAATAAGTGAAGCCATTAATGGCAATCACCGGTGGTGCTGGCTGCGCAGCAACTGCTTACCGATTTGCGTGTTGCCAGCAGTTCGATATCGACCCGGCTACGCGCGCGACGCAGCAAACCGATAACCACGATGTTAAACAGGATAACCGCCAGAATGCATACCAGGCTGTAGGTTGGATGCTGGCTGTAGCTGGCGACCTGGTAGAACAATGTTGCCAACGAGTAAGCGATATTTAGCCCCCACAGGATGGAGAAGCCCATCCAGCCACGGCTTGATTCACGGGCGATGGCTCCCATTACCGAGATACATGGTACATACAGCAGGACGAAAATCAGGTAGCTGTAAGCTGCTGCTGCGCTACCGAATTTCTGATCCATCACGCCCATCGCCCCGGTACCCATTTCGCCGTCGCCTTTGCTCGCTTCAATGGGGTTCATCAGTACGCTAAGACTGAAGGTGTCTTTCAGGCTCTGCCAGGTTTCATCTACCGCGCTGAATAGCTCTTCACCGAGGTTAAATTCCGCCGGATTGAACTCTTCGTCCTGAATATTTTCTGCGGTGTAGAGGGTGTTGAGCGTACCCACCACCACTTCTTTCGCCATTGCGCCTGTAAACAGGCCAACAGTTGCCTGCCAGTTATCTTCATGTACGCCAATCGGCTTGAAGACCGGGGTGATCACCCGGCTGACGGAAGCCAGCGCCGAGTCGTTGATGTTATCGACGATTTTCCCGCTCAGAGAGAAACTGTTGAAAGCGCTCAGGAAAATGCTGACGATGATAATCACTTTACCAGCACGCAGAACGAAACCTTTCAGACGCTGCCAGGTCTGGATAATCAGGCTTTTAACGTGTGGTACATGGTAGACCGGTAGCTCCATGACAAACGGCGTCGCTTCACCGCGCATGATGGTGTACTTGAGCATCAGGCCAGTCAGCACCGCCATCACAATACCGAGCATATACAGCGAGAAGACCGCCAGCGCACCGTTCTGCCCGAAGAAGGCAGCCGCGAATACGGCGAAGATAGCCAGACGCGCGCCGCAGGACATAAACGGTGCCATCATGATGGTCATCAGACGTTCACGCGGTGCATCAAGCGTACGTGCGCCCATTACCGACGGTACGTTACAACCGAAACCAACGATCAGCGGTACAAAGGATTTCCCGGGCAAGCCCAGCGCCTGCATCAGGCGGTCCATCACAAACGCCGCACGCGCCATATACCCGGAGTCCTCAAGGAAGGAGAGGAACAGGTACATCATGCCGATCTGTGGCACCAGTGGCAGAACGGTGTTAATACCGCCACCCAAGCCCTGGGCGAGGAAGATAGTCAGCCAGTCCGGGAAGTGGAGCGTGTAGCCAATCCACTGAATACCATGCACAAATAGCGCCACGGAGCCGACGTCAAACAGCGGCTGTAACGCCCCGCCGATGTTGATAGCCAGCAGGAACATCAGGTACATCACAAAGAGGAAAATCGGCAGACCGAGGAAACGGTTGAGCACGATTTTATCTACCGCAGTGGTGAAACGGCTGGGTTCTGCCGTCAGGGTGTTGCTTACCACATCACAGATGGCAGCAATGCACTGGTAACGCGCATCGGCAATGTGCAGCGCCGGATCGTCCATCTCATTACGCAGACGGGCGAGGGCGGCATCAAGATGCTGCGACGCTTCACCGGCGTAGGCGCGGCTGTAGATATCGCCTTCCAGCATTTGCAGGCCCAGCCAGCGACGTTGTTTCAGCGGGATGTCGGAAGGCATCACTTTTGCCAGTGAATCTGCTTCGTTGAGCAGCGGCTGTGCGTAATGCACCAGTTCCACATTGTCGTTAGCTTTATAGCGGTCAATCGCCAGCTTGAGCGCTTCAATACCCCGACCACGGGTTGATACCAGCGGGATCACCGGGCAGCCAAGACGTGCCGACAGCGCATCAATTTCAATGCGAATATTTTGCTTCTCGGCAATGTCGAGCATATTCAGCGCCACGATGCAGGGAATGCCGAGTTCCAGCAGTTGTAGCGTCAGGTACAGGTTACGCTCAAGGTTAGACGCATCCACCACGTTAATCAGCAGGTCAGCGTCGCCACTCAAAATGTAGTGACAGGCGATTTGCTCATCGAGCGAGGTCTGCGATGAGATGGTGGTCAGAGAATAGGTGCCGGGCAGGTCCACCAGCGTGACCTGATGATCGGTGGTGGAGAATTGCCCTTCTTTACGTTCGACGGTAACGCCAGCCCAGTTACCTACACGCTGACGTGCGCCAGTGAGCTGGTTAAATAAGGTTGTCTTGCCAGAATTTGGATTACCAATTAAGCCAATGGTTAATTTTTTCATTGTTGTTATCACCGTATTAACAGGAAACCGCTTCCACTTCTAATAAGGCCAGATCTTTTTTGCGTAATACCAGGCTCACTCGACGGGTTTCGATATGAATGGGGTCGCCAAGTGGAGCGACGCGCACCACATTAAAAGAGGAGCCAGGTAACATGCCAAGAGAAAGCAGTTTTTGGCGATATGCCGGGCTGATTTCACGGGAAAAGCCAGTGATTTTCCACGCAGTATCTGGAGTGTATTGCATAGGTGCCTACTTGTTTCTCATTAACTGGATAACTACCTCATGGGGCGTTTGACAGCGACATGAGACCAGATGATTTGCCAACGAAGGAGAGATTAAATAATCAACAACACAATGATAATGAGAATGGTTTCTATCAGCAATACTTAAAATGTGTGCGAATGTTGGTTTAGATAATAATCTGCGTGAATGTTGATGTGGCTCAAGGTTATATCGCAGCGAAAATATAATTCGAATGGCGAATTATCAGGGCGGGTTAATGTTTAATTAAGGTTTCAGTTGTTAATGAAGTGATAAATATTGACGAAATATAGTGTGAGTTTGGTTGTGGAATAAAAATGCCGGAGATATTCTCCGGCATTTTTATGTCAGGCATGGCGTTTATTGCCAGATGCGGCGTGAACGCCTGATCTGGCCTACGATCTTGTGCAAATTCGAACCGTAGGCCAATCAGGAGGTTTAACGTTTTTTGCCCATTGCCGCCGCCAGCGCATCCATCATCGCGCTGTTACCGGCAGGCTGCGCTTCACGACCGCGTGGTTTGGCTGCCGGGCGGTTGTTTTGCGGACGTTCATTACCGCCGCCGCGACGGGCGTTGGTTTCGCCAGGCTGCTCGTCCAGACGCATAGTCAGGGCGATACGTTTACGCTGAAGATCCACTTCCAGCACTTTCACCTTCACAATGTCGCCCGCTTTCACCACGGTATGCGGATCTTCCACAAACTTGTTCGACAATGAAGAGATGTGAACCAGGCCGTCCTGATGCACGCCAATATCGACAAACGCGCCAAAGTTGGTGACGTTGGTCACCGCACCTTCGAGGATCATACCCGGTTGCAGGTCGTTCATTGTCTCGACGCCATCGGCAAACTGAGCGGTTTTAAATTCCGGACGCGGATCGCGACCCGGTTTTTCCAGCTCTTTGATGATGTCAGTTACTGTCGGCACACCGAATTTCTCATCAGTAAAGTCAGACGCTTTCAGGTTACGCAGTTCGCTGCTGTTACCCATCAGATCTTTCAGTGCCTGCTGTGTTGCTGCCAGAATGCGTTCCACCACCGGATAGGCTTCCGGGTGAACAGTAGAGGCGTCCAGCGGGTTGTCACCGTGGTTAATGCGCAAGAAACCTGCGCACTGCTCGAAGGCTTTCGGCCCCACACGGCTCACTTTCAGCAGTTGCTGACGGTTCTGGAACTGACCGTTCTCATCGCGCCAGGCCACGATGTTTTGCGCCATCATGCGCGTCAGGCCCGCCACGCGGGTTAACAGCGGAACGGAAGCGGTGTTGAGATCGACGCCAACGGCGTTTACGCAGTCTTCTACTACTGCATCCAGTTTGCGGGCCAGTTGCGTCTGGCTGACATCATGCTGATACTGACCTACGCCGATAGATTTCGGATCGATTTTCACCAGCTCCGCCAGCGGATCCTGCAAACGGCGGGCGATAGACACTGCGCCACGCAGCGAAACATCGAGATCCGGGAACTCCTGCGCCGCCAGTTCGGAAGCCGAGTAAACCGACGCGCCTGCTTCGCTGACGATCACTTTCTGTGCGGTCACTTTCGGAAACTGCTTCTGAACGTCGAGATAGAAACGCTCGGTTTCGCGGGAAGCCGTACCGTTACCGATTGCCACCAGTTCAACGTTATGTTTTTCACACAAGGCAGCAACGGTCATCGCTGCTTTTGCGGCTTGTCCGGTGTGCGGATAAATGGTGTCGGTGGCCACCAGTTTACCCGTCGCATCGACTACCGCCACTTTTACCCCAGTACGCAGACCCGGATCGAGGCCCATCGTTGCACGCAGTCCGGCAGGAGCCGCCATCAGAAGATCGTGCAGGTTACGGGCAAAGACGTTGATTGCTTCATCTTCCGCGCGTTCGCGCACGGTACCCATCAGTTCGGTTTCCAGGTGCATCAGCACCTTGATGCGCCAGGTCCAGCTCACCACGCCTTTGCGCCAGCTATCCGCCGGGGCATTGTTCAGGCGCAGACCGAGGTGATCCATGATGATTTGCTCGCAATAGCTCTCTTTTGGCGGTTCGTCGAACTGCGGATCGGCATTTAGCGAAAGCTGGAGTACGCCTTCGTTACGCCCACGGAACATCGCCAGCGCGCGGTGAGAAGGCACCGTTGACAGCGGTTCGTGATGATCGAAATAGTCGCGGAATTTCGCCCCTTCCTCTTCTTTACCGTTCACCACCGTAGAAACCAAATGCGCGTTCTTCCACAGATAATCACGCACTTTCGCCAGCAGCGCGGCATCTTCGGCAAACCGTTCCATCAGGATATAGCGCGCGCCGTCCAGCGCGGCTTTGGTATCTGCTACGCCTTTATCGGCATCAACATATTGTGCAGCGGCGACTTCTGGCGTGTGCGACGGATCGTTCCACAGCAGGTCGGCCAACGGCTCAAGCCCTGCTTCAATAGCAATTTGCCCGCGGGTGCGGCGTTTAGGTTTGTAGGGCAGGTAGAGGTCTTCGAGTTCGGTTTTACTTAAGGTGGCGTTGATAGCATTCGCCAGTTCGTCGGTGAGTTTACCTTGCTCGGAAATGGACTTGAGGATTGCCTGACGTCTCTCTTCCAGCTCGCGCAGATAGCTCAGACGCGTTTCCAGATTACGCAACTGCGTGTCATCCAGACCGCCGGTGATTTCCTTACGATAACGTGCGATAAACGGCACGGTATTCCCTTCGTCAAGCAGGCGAACGGCAGCGTCAACCTGTTCCGGGCGCGCCTGAATTTCACCCGCAATAATGCGGCAGAACGAATCATTCATCATGGTTTGAGTTCATCTTTTCGGATCAAAAATCAGGGGATAGTTATACGGACTGGCTGGCAAAAATGCCAGCCATCGGCAGGAGGTTAAGACTCTTCCTTACGGTTTCACGTACTCGATAGCATTAACATACCAGCTCGCTTCCCCGGCAGGGGTATTGACCACCGCCAGATCGCCCACCTCTTTTTTCAGCAATGCGCGGGCCATTGGGGAATCGATAGAGATGTAATCTTTACGGCCAAAAATTTCATCGTAGCCGACAATACGAAAACGGTGAGTCACGCCATCGTCGTTTTCAATCTCCACCCATGCGCCAAAAAAGACTTTGCCTTCCTGTTGCGGGGAGTAATCGACGATTTTGAGATTTTCCATGCATTTAGTGAGATAGCGCACGCGACGGTCGATTTCACGCAGACGCTTTTTATTATACTGATAGTCAGCATTTTCGCTGCGGTCGCCCAGACTTGCAGCCCAGGTCACTTTTTTTGTGACCTCCGGGCGCTCTTCACGCCAGAGATAATTTAGCTCTTGTTTGAGTTTTTCATACCCTTCCCGGGTAACCAGGGGCGTTTTCATCTCGTTGATTCCCTTTGTCTGTTTGATAATGCGCACATTGGGTATAACGTGATCATATCAACAGAATCAATAATGTTTCGCCGAATAAATTGTATACTTAAGCTGCTGTTTAATATGCTTTGTAACAATTTAGGCTGAAATTCATACCAGATTTAGCTGGTGACGAACGTAAGCTTTTTTAAGAATACACGCTTACAAATTGTTGCGAACCTTTGGGAGTACAAAGAATGCAAGAGAACTACAAGATTCTGGTGGTCGATGACGACATGCGCCTGCGTGCGCTGCTGGAACGTTATCTCACCGAACAAGGCTTCCAGGTTCGAAGCGTCGCTAATGCAGAACAGATGGATCGCCTGCTGACTCGTGAATCTTTCCATCTTATGGTACTGGATTTGATGTTACCTGGTGAAGATGGCTTGTCGATTTGCCGACGTCTTCGTAGCCAGAGCAACCCGATGCCGATCATTATGGTGACGGCGAAAGGGGAAGAAGTGGATCGTATTGTTGGCCTGGAGATTGGTGCTGACGACTACATTCCAAAACCGTTTAACCCGCGTGAACTGCTGGCCCGTATCCGTGCGGTACTGCGTCGTCAGGCCAACGAACTGCCGGGCGCGCCGTCACAGGAAGAGGCGGTAATTGCTTTCGGTAAGTTCAAACTTAACCTCGGGACGCGTGAAATGTTCCGCGAAGATGAGCCGATGCCGCTCACCAGCGGTGAGTTTGCGGTACTGAAGGCACTGGTCAGCCATCCGCGTGAGCCGCTCTCCCGCGATAAGCTGATGAACCTTGCCCGTGGCCGTGAATATTCCGCAATGGAACGTTCCATCGACGTGCAGATCTCGCGTCTGCGCCGCATGGTGGAAGAAGATCCGGCGCATCCGCGTTACATTCAGACCGTTTGGGGTCTGGGCTACGTTTTCGTGCCGGACGGTTCTAAAGCATGAGGCGATTGCGCTTCTCGCCACGAAGTTCATTTGCCCGTACGTTATTGCTCATCGTCACCTTGCTGTTCGTCAGCCTGGTGACGACTTATCTGGTGGTGCTGAACTTCGCGATTTTGCCGAGCCTCCAGCAGTTTAATAAAGTCCTCGCGTACGAAGTGCGTATGTTGATGACCGACAAACTGCAACTGGAGGACGGCACGCAGTTGGTTGTGCCTCCCGCTTTCCGTCGGGAGATCTACCGTGAGCTGGGGATCTCTCTCTATTCCAACGAAGCTGCCGAAGAGGCAGGCCTGCGTTGGGCACAACACTATGAATTCTTAAGCCATCAGATGGCGCAGCAACTGGGCGGCCCGACGGAAGTACGCGTTGAGGTCAACAAAAGTTCGCCTGTCGTCTGGCTGAAAACCTGGCTGTCGCCCAATATTTGGGTACGCGTGCCGCTGACCGAAATTCATCAGGGCGATTTCTCCCCGCTGTTCCGCTATACGTTGGCGATTATGCTATTGGCGATAGGCGGGGCGTGGCTGTTTATTCGTATTCAGAACCGACCGTTGGTCGATCTCGAACACGCTGCCTTGCAGGTGGGTAAGGGGATTATTCCGCCGCCGCTGCGTGAGTATGGCGCTTCGGAGGTGCGTTCCGTTACCCGCGCCTTTAACCATATGGCGGCTGGTGTTAAGCAACTGGCGGATGACCGCACGTTGCTGATGGCAGGGGTAAGCCACGACTTGCGCACGCCGCTGACACGTATTCGTCTGGCGACCGAGATGATGAGCGAGCAGGATGGCTACCTGGCAGAATCGATCAATAAAGATATCGAAGAGTGCAATGCCATCATTGAACAGTTTATCGACTACCTGCGCACCGGGCAGGAGATGCCGATGGAAATGGCGGATCTCAACGCAGTGCTCGGTGAGGTGATAGCTGCCGAAAGTGGCTATGAGCGGGAAATTGAAACTGCGCTTTACCCCGGCAGCATTGAAGTGAAAATGCACCCGCTGTCGATCAAACGTGCAGTGGCGAATATGGTGGTGAACGCTGCTCGTTACGGCAACGGCTGGATTAAAGTCAGCAGCGGCACGGAGCCGAATCGCGCCTGGTTCCAGGTAGAAGACGACGGTCCGGGAATTGCGCCGGAACAGCGTAAGCACCTGTTCCAGCCGTTTGTCCGCGGCGACAGTGCGCGCACCATTAGCGGCACTGGGCTAGGCCTGGCGATTGTGCAGCGTATCGTGGATAACCATAACGGCATGCTGGAGCTTGGCACCAGCGAACGGGGTGGGCTTTCCATTCGCGCCTGGCTGCCAATGCCGGTAACGCGGGCGCAGGGCACGACAAAAGAAGGGTAAATAAAACAGGAGGCGAAGGTGCCTCCCGTTTTATTTTGTGCACTCAGTATCTACTGAATGAATACGGTTTCAGACATCGGCACCATACGAAGTAAAGTGTACTGTAAGCTGATTGCAGGCTAGCGTATCCTGATTAGTAAAAGCACACTAAAGGAATAGCTTGATGCAACTTACCAACGAAGAACAAGTACAGATTGCTCGTATAAAAGAAAAAATCCCACGCATTGCCGCACTGGATCCTGAATGTAAGTTATTCGGTTCTGAAGGTTGGAAATATCAATGGCCGAAGCCTGCCAGCGAGGCGGAAATAGCTTCCTGGGAGAAAAAACATAGCGTCACTTTGCCACGGGAATATCGAATTTTTCTTCGCTATATCGCTAATGGCGGTCCGGCACATGCCTACGGTCTTGAATCTTTAGGCGGTACAGATATTTATGGCGATATAACAAAAGAAAGCCCTGTACCGCTTTATATGACGCAGCAGGATGTTGATGTGTTGAATGCTGGCCGTACAGAAGATGATGAAGAATATAGTTTTTTTGACGGCGCATTGACCATTCTCACCCTGGGATGTACTTATGATATTTGCCTGGTGGTGACGGGGCAGTATCGCGGAAGGTTAATGCTGACTGATGGTGATGAAGATTATCCGTTTGATTTTATATATGATAAAAATTTCCTCAACTGGTATGAACGCTGGCTGGACGATTTTATTGCTGGCATGAGTATGAAGGGTTTCGATAGAAGTTTGCCAGGAACGCAAATTCAACTGCGTGAGTGGTTTTTAACTGAGAAAATCCCGGATTTACGTAGATCCATTTTATTCTCGCTATGCCGTTTTCCACAGATAGAACCCGAAACTTTTGCCCTTTGGGAACATGTTTGCCGCACAGAGAATGATAAAGAATTGTGTGAAGAGGCATTCATAAGATTACGCCAAAAAAAAGTTTCTTGTGCTGCAGATATTTTTCGACTCTATTTTACAATGCCAGATGAATTACGTGATATTGCTATTAAAGATCTCCGTTTTGCCTGTAGAGATAGTGTGGTGAATATTGAGGATTATATTCATTCACTGTTAATAATAATGCCTGAACTTGACGATGACACTCTATCCTCAGCTGTCTTTGCTATACGAGAAACAGAGTATAATAAATATGATACTTTTCTGCCGCTTCTCGAACGTATCACTGATGACCGTCAGCAAACATTATTGTGGGCGATGAGTAAGGTGCCTGATTTCAATGAAAGCCGAGGATTCGTTGAGTTGGTATTACCGCTTTTTGCATCATCAAAGATGGAGAATGTAAGGAAGGCTATTTTGTTGCTCATTGAAGTTAAAGATAATCGTATTCCACCATTGGTTGATGAAGCTGCAACTCGTTTCCCTGAACTGACCATTTTACGAGAAAACTACTATCTCAGGACGTGGGGACATAAGCCATAAATTAATGGTTCAGAAATGATCTAACGCGGAGAAAAATATGATCAGGGAACATATTCAGCAAGCGATAAATAATAGGTTAGCATTTGATGGCCCATTCAATGTTGTTCCTGAACCTGCAAGCACTGCGTTTGATAGCCGGATCCCGACATTGAAAAACGGTGTCTGGCAGAAGGCCAGCCCTATGTTGCAGGCGCGTTTTGCACATTGTGGACGTTGGTTAAGCGCTACACATGGAAGCTGGCTAAGTATAAGTGACATGGAAACGCTTTGGCAGGAACACATAGAAGATACGTTTCTTGATGAAATCAAAATGAATGCTGTAGCTTCAAGTGATAATTGGGATAACCATGCCTTGGGACTATTTCGTTCTCATCGCCTGTCACTTTTTGCCGGTAGTGATTACAGTTATGAGATGGTTTTTCTCCTTTGGCTAGATAGTACCGTTGAGCCAGAGGTCTGGGTTTATGACTGCAATGGGGAATCACGTTATAAAGATCTTAATGATTACCTGAATGCATATATTAATGATGACGTAAGCGCCTGTGAGCGCTCCTGGCGAGTAGAATGAATAGCCCCCCTTGCCCCTTTGATCCACAAACCGCACATTACCTCGGTACAGTGCAAATCCACTACACCTCAACCACCTTCAACGCTGCCGTTAAGCATTATACCTGTTACATTAAAAAGCGTTTTAAAGGGGTTAAATGGGGAATTGGTACCGCTGGCTTATTGGCTATATTGCCCATGATCCCACAATGGTTGAAACCTTCTCATGACTTTAAACTCAACGCAATCAGTACGTTAATTCTTCTATTAATGTTGCCACTCCTCTTATCAATGTTCCTGTTAATCAGCAGAAGAATTAACGATTTTAAGTCAAAAACAAAGCAAGTTACTTTTACGAAACCCGTGCGTTATGCGTTTTATTTCGAGGGGATTGTTTTTTATGAATCTCATCAGCAGGGCATACTTCGCTGGGAAGATTTTTATAGCATTGAGTATGAAGAAGATTATTTGTGGCTTTTTCTGCATTTACCGAAGAGTTGGCCCAGAGAAGCGACGAAAGCGTTTTGCGATATTTTCATTCCCACCAGCGCGATAAAAGCGCAGCCTGAACTGGATACGTTTTTTCGTGAAACACGCCACTCGCTGGATTATCTGTTTGTCCCGTTTAATTCTGACAGAAAATAAAAAATCCCCCGTATCTGGTGAAACGGGGGATTTCGTCGCTTAACTTATCGGATTACAGTTTTGGACCAGCCGCTACCAGCGCGGCACCCGCAGGGGTGTCGGTGTATTTATCGAAGTTGTCGATAAACAGTTTCGCCAGCGTTTCAGCTTTTTCCTGCCACTGTTCCGGAGAAGCGTAGGTGTTACGCGGATCGAGGATCTTAGTGTCTACGCCCGGCAGTTCAGTCGGGATCGCCAGGTTAAACATCGGCAGAGTGAAGGTTTCTGCGTTATCCAGCGAACCGTTGAGGATAGCGTCGATAATGGCGCGGGTATCTTTAATGGAGATACGTTTGCCAGTACCGTTCCAGCCAGTGTTAACCAGATATGCCTGCGCACCCGCCGCTTGCATACGTTTCACCAGCACTTCTGCGTACTGAGTTGGGTGCAGCGACAGGAACGCCGCGCCGAAGCAAGCGGAGAAGGTTGGCGTCGGTTCGGTGATGCCACGTTCAGTACCGGCCAGTTTGGCGGTGAAGCCAGAGAGGAAGTGGTACTGAGTTTGATCGGCAGTCAGGCGAGAAACCGGCGGCAGCACACCAAAGGCGTCTGCGGTCAGGAAGATAACTTTAGTTGCGTGGCCCGCTTTGGAAACCGGTTTAACGATGTTATCGATGTGATAGATCGGATAAGAAACGCGGGTGTTCTCGGTTTTTGAACCATCGTCAAAATCGATAGTGCCATCTTCACGTACGGTGACGTTTTCCAGCAGCGCATCGCGACGGATAGCGTTGTAGATTTCAGGTTCCGCTTCTTTCGACAGCTTGATGGTTTTCGCGTAGCAGCCGCCTTCGAAGTTAAACACGCCATCGTCATCCCAGCCGTGCTCGTCATCGCCAATCAGGCGACGTTTCGGGTCGGTGGAAAGGGTGGTTTTACCGGTGCCGGAAAGACCAAAGAACACCGCAACATCGCCTTTCTCGCCAACGTTGGCGGAGCAGTGCATAGAAGCGATGCCTTTCAGCGGCAGCAGGTAGTTCATCATTGAGAACATCCCTTTCTTCATTTCGCCGCCGTACCAGGTGCCACCAATCAGCTGCATGCGCTCGGTCAGGTTAAACGCCACGAAGTTTTCGGAGTTCAGACCCTGTTCTTTCCACTGCGGGTTAGTGCATTTTGCGCCGTTCATAACGATAAAGTCAGGTTTAAAACCAGCCAGCTCTTCATCGCTCGGGCGAATAAACATGTTTTTGACAAAATGCGCCTGCCAGGCCACTTCGGTGATGAAACGGACGGAAAGACGCGTGTCTGGGTTCGCACCACAGAAAGCGTCGACAACGAACAGACGTTTACCGGAAAGCTGTTTGGTCACCAGGCCCTTCAGATGCTGCCAGGTTTCCGGAGAGAGAGGTTTGTTGTCGTTCTTACCTTTGCCTTTATCAGCCCACCAGAAGGTATCGCGAGTGGTATCGTCACGGACGATATATTTATCTTTTGGTGAGCGACCGGTGAATATACCGGTATCGACGGCAACGGCACCCAGATTAGTTAACACCCCGCGCTCATAACCTGTCAGGCTCGGATCGAGCTCTTCCTGATACAGCAGGTCGTAGCTTGGGTTGTAAACGATATCATGTACGTCACTGATACCATAAGCCTCGAGTTCTTGCGGGGTCAAACCATTGTTAACGCGCATTTCACTGCTCCTTAGCCAATATGTATTGCCTGAATAGTAAAGTCTTTTTGGGGGTGTTAACCGCGACAAGGCTCATAGATTTACGTATCTGGAGAAATTCATATTTGACAAAAAACTCCGTGATTCCTGTCACGAAACGGTTGCTATTATCGCAGAAATAGCATTTTAGGTGTGGAAAATGTTCTTAAAAGGTTAAATCTTGGTTTATATGGCGGGAATATTGTGAGTGGAATCGCATTCCTGAATGAAATTGATGCAAATTCAATCAGTAAAGTATCGATTCACCACGCTAACTTTTTTTGATTATTTTCTGAAAAAAGCAAAATACTACGGCCCGGATGCGATAATTAATCCACCTTTTGATTCTGGATAACTAACATGGATAACGTTGAACTTTCACCCGCAACACGCTGGGGAATGATTGCTACCGGATTACTTCAGGGACTGGTTTGTTACCTGCTGATCGCCTGGCTTGCCGGAAAAAATCTCAGTTGGATTGTTTATGGCGTGCCTGCGACCGTCGCGTTTTCATCCGTTTTACTCTTCTCCGTGATCTCCTTTAAACAGAAGCGCCTTTGGGGATGGCTGGCGCTGGTGTTTATTGCCACGCTGGGAATGAGCGGCTGGCTGAAGTGGCAAACTGATGGCATGAACCCCTGGATAGCTGAAAAGGCGCTTTGGGATTTTGGTTGCTATCTGCTGCTGATGGCAATGTTGTTGCTACCGTGGATACAACAAAGCCTTCGCATCCGCAATGACAGTAGCCGCTATCGCTATTTTTACCAGTCAGTATGGCATAACGTACTTATATTACTGGTGATTTTTCTCGCCAATGGCCTGACGTGGCTGGTACTTTTACTGTGGGGCGAGTTGTTTAAACTTGTTGGCATCACGTTTTTCAAAACGCTCTTTTTTTCAACCGACTGGTTTATTTATCTCACGTTAGGTCTGGTTACCGCACTGGCGGTGATCCTCGCGCGTACACAGTCACGTTTAATCGACTCTATTCAAAAGTTGTTCACGTTAATCGCCACGGGGTTGCTGCCGTTAGTATCATTGCTAACCCTGATGTTTATCATCACCCTGCCGTTTACGGGCCTGAGCGCGATTTCTCGCCACATCTCCGCCGCCGGGTTGCTGTTGACGCTGGCCTTTTTGCAATTGATTTTAATGGCTATTGTCCGCGATCCGCAAAAAGCGTCACTTCCCTGGACGGGGCCGTTGCGTTGCCTGATTAAAACCGCTCTGCTGGCTGCTCCGCTGTATGTGTTCGTCGCCGCCTGGGCGTTATGGCTGCGGGTCGCTCAGTACGGCTGGACTGTCGACCGCTTGCAGGGCGCGCTGGCGGTGCTGGTGTTACTGGTATGGTCGCTGGGGTATTTTGTCAGTATCGTCTGGCGTAAAGGGCAAACCCCTCTTGTTCTTCAGGGCAAAGTGAACCTTGCGGTTTCGTTATTGGTGTTGGTAATACTGGTGCTTCTTAATTCGCCGGTGCTGGATAGTATGCGCATTAGTGCGAACAGTCATATGGCACGTTATCAGAGCGGCAAGAACACGCCAGATCAGGTAAGTCTCTACATGCTCGAACAGAACGGTCGCTATGGACGTGCGGCGCTTGAGTCGCTGAAAAGCGATGCCGAGTATATGAAAGACCCGAAACGCGCACGGGATCTGCTGATGACGTTAGATGGAGAGCAACATCTTCAGGAACAGGTATCGGAAAAAGTATTAGCCGAAAATGTGTTAATTGCCCCAGGCTCTGGCAAACCGGATACGGCATTCTGGTCGGCCTTAATCCAGGATCGCTATAACGTGATGACCTGTATTGAAAAACACGCCTGCGTACTGGTCGAGCAAGATCTGAATAGTGATGGTCAGGCGGAGCGGATCCTGTTTGCTTTTAATGATGACAGAGTCATTGTCTATGGCTTTGACCCGGCCAGAAAAGAATGGGACGCGCTTGATATGAGTATACTTCCGAACGAAATAACGAAAGAAAAATTACTCACAGCTGCGAAGGATGGAAAGCTGGGGACGAGGCCGAAAGCGTGGCGCGATCTGACGGTAGATGGTGAAACGCTGGAAATAAACTTAAGCAAATGACAATGCTTTTATCGGATACGACGCTTTATCTTACCAACAATAACTTGTGAATTATTGCGTAGGCCTGGTAAGCGCAGCGCATCAGGCCATTACGTCGTAAAATCCGGCAGAGCACTCTCTGCCGGACATACTCATTAATGAACTTGCGGATCTGCCGGAGACGCGTTGTTGCGGATTTCAGCAATATCCATCGCATTGAACAGATAGTGGTTACCGCAGTAATCACAATGCATGTCAATTTCGCCTTCTTCCGCCAGAATGCTATCGACTTCTTCATCCGGCAGCGTTTTTAGCGCGTCGGCGCAACGTTCACGCGAACAGGTGCATTTGAACTCCACATCCTGCGGATCGTAAACCGTCACCTCTTCTTCGTGATACAAACGCCACAACACTTCGTTTGCCGGTAAGGTCAGCAGTTCTTCGGTTTTGATGGTTTCGGTTAGCGTTGCCAGGTGGTCAAAGTCGTCCTGCTGGGCATTTTGCGCAGGCATTACCTGCAACAACATACCGCCTGCAGCCGGTTTGCCGTCTACGTCGCCGGTGCGAATAAACAGGCGCGTCGGCAGCTGTTCAGAACGCATAAAGTAATCTTCCAGGCAGGCCGCCAGGGTATCACCTTCCAGACCAACCACGCCCTGATAGCGTTCACCTTCGCTCGGGGTGATCGTGATCACCACGTAACCATTGCCGACCAGCGTTTTCAGGTCGGCATTTTCCGGAATTTCGCCCTGTACGCGCGCGACGCCACGCATCTGCTGTTTGTTGTTTCCGTTGATGACCGCCAGACTCATCGGGCCGTCGCCTTGCAGTTGTACGGTGATATCACCATCAAACTTCAGCGTAGCGGTTAACAGGCTGGTCGCAACCAGCAGTTCTGCCAGCACGTTTTTAACGGGCTGCGGATAATCGTGATTCTCAAGGATCTGTTGCAGGGTTTCCGAAACGGTTACCAGTTCGCCGCGTACGGCAAAGTTTTCAAACAGATAGCGATGTAATTGGTCATGTTGCGGCATAATCATCTCTCTTGCAGGTGACAGTTATTCACTGTCGCCGTGTTTAAATCGTAACAGGTCGCGGCGCTCTTTTTTGTCCGGGCGTCGGTCCGGGTGCGGCATGGTTAAGGCATTAAGTTTACGTGCCAGCGCCATTTTTTCGCGTTTCTCTACACTTTCTGCAGTCTCTTCATACAGCAAGACTGCCTCGCTGGCGGGGCGACGCTGTTCAGTAATCGCCTTTACAATCACCGTTCGTTCGTCATTTCCCTGGCGCAGAGTGAGCGTGGCATTCAGCTCGACGATTTTGCTTGGCTTGCTGCGCTGCCCGTTGTAGTGCACCTTACCGCCTTCGATCATTTCGCGGGCCAGCGCGCGGGTTTTATAAAAACGGGCGGCCCATAGCCATTTATCCAGTCGAACCTCAACAGCAGGTTTTTCTTTCATGGCGTCTCCTTCACATTAGCGAGGGGATCAGGCGGCGGTAGTCATTCAGTGACGGATGGTGCTGATACTGTTTCTCGGCAATCCCGGAGTCAGGATTAGTCACGCCGAGGCAGTAACGAATACCAAATTGTGCGGCAGCATCGAGAATCGCTTCGCTGTCATCAATAAACAGCGTTCTTTCAGCTTTCAGACCCGTAGCTTCGGCCACCGCATGCCATAACCGCTGATCCTCTTTCGGATAACCAAATGTGTGGGTGGAAAGTAATAAATCAAGGTGTGCGTCCAGACCGGTATGCTCAAGTTTTACCGCCAGGTTATGCGGATGAGCATTGGTGAGCAAAATTCGTTGCTTACCACTGGCTTTCAGTGCCTCAAGAAACGGAATGGTATCTTCACGCAGTACGGCACGCGGTCCCATCTCGGTGGTCATCGCACAGATATCCAGACCCAGTTGCTCACTCCAGTAATCAAGACAGTACCAGTTTAGCGTATGCTGCACGTCGTGATATTGCTGGCGCATATAGTCCATCGCTTCCTGTGGTGTGACCCCGTTTTTCGCCCCCCATGTTTCAGGCACCAGCTTTTGCCAGAAATAGTTATCGAAGGCGAGGTCGAGCAACGTACCGTCCATATCCAGCAGAACGGTATCTACCTCCTGCCAGGCAATGTTGATATGCATGAGAGAAATCTCCAGAGTGAAGCAATTTGCGCGACAGGGTAGCATAACCTGCCGCGCAAACGTGTTATTCGATAAGGCTTTCTGAAGGCGTGATCAGTTGCGGATTCAAGCAGCTTTCATAATAGGCCTGAATCTCTATCATGCGAGTGCGATGACGCTGGTAACGACGCCATGCCTGTACGCCATTATAGATGGTGCTGCCCAGCATCGTCAGTAGCAAAAGTGTGGTGCTGAGATAGCGCCACAGGCCGGAACGATCCGGGATCGGATGAAGGCCTATATGCTGCGTACCATTGGCGTCGGTGAAGATTTTTGTGACGATGCCTTCGGCGTTAAACGGCGTATGCATTAACATTTGCGCCAGTTTCTGGAAAGCGTTCCACTGTTCTTGCGGCGGGTAGTCGTAAAGTGATGTTGAAGGCCAGGGTTGATCAACAAAATCGCTGCCTTCGTCGCTGACAATCAGGAATCCGCCGGGGGCCGGACTGTTAAGTGACTGTGCCGCTCGGGCTGTTTCATGCGTGATGAACGGTGCGGTGGAGGTCGCCACCAGGTTATCCAGCGATTCCGCACTCACTGGGCGTAATAACACATTCACGCCATCGAGTTTCCCGGCGTTAGCGCGTTTAACCAGCGCGTCCCAGTCTTTACTGTTGCCGAGATTGACCAGCGCATTTTTCAGTCGCACACAGTCATCTTTGGCAGAACAAAGATCCGCTGTCTTCAGTACGATATCGCCAAAATCATCAAGCAATACCATGCCGGATTTTTGAATTGCTGAACGTAATGAGGCGCTGACGCGAGATTCATCTTCCGGTTTAGGGTGCAGCTGGCGATTAACTGCTTCGGTCAATGCCGTCGCTTTGTTGACCAGTTCAGATTCTGGTAATGGCAATGAGCGGGCGTCATTCCATATGATCTGCGAGCAGTCAAACGGTAAAAAAGGTGAATTGGTTTTCGCGCTCCAGGTACCGGAAGTGCGAATATTACACATCCCCGTACCGCTAATACGCAATGTATCGCCAACCCGCACGCCAGCGTCAGCCAGTTGTTTCACGCTGGTGGCTTCAATGGTTTGCGCGCCTTTCATCCACGAGAGGGTGAATTTCAGCGGCATATCCAGCGGGATCCAGAATAACAGCATAAACAGCACCAGTAGCGAGCCCGCAGCGATAATCGTACTGCGCAGCCAGTGCTGTAACGGAAAGTTTTTTACTTCATCATGCAGCGAAAGATATCGCCCCTGACGCACTACGTGGCGGTCGAGATAGATATCGATATCGGTTTGTTGGCCGAGATCCTGAGCAATGTAGGGCTGCCAGTGTGCGGGATAGACCAGGTCGATAATACCGAGTGAAATATTGTTGATCTGTTCCTGATCGTTTTCGCCAAACAATCCCCAACGACGGGGTGTACCGCGCAGACAATGAATTTCCCGCAGGGAGGATTTTGCCGGGGGCGCGAATAGCCCCCACAGTCCTGCGCCCAGCAGCAGTAACGCGCCGCCTGCCAGCCACGGAACAAATACATCCGGGGTAATCAGGCAGAAAAAGAACATCAGGAAGGAGGCGACAATCAGCAACGCTTCGCGCAGCCCGCGCGGACGACTTAGCGCATACTCTTCGTGCGTTTCTTTGCGAATATTGAGTAGCTCGATTTGCTCACTCTCTTCCCCGCGAATAGACGCCTGTGTTGACGGAACAGGTTGCAAGGCATAGCCGCGAGTTTCCTGCATGTACTCCTGCAGCGTATGACCGTTGAGTGAAATAACCAGCGGCAGCGAATCGGTATGAATCAGTTCAACGCTATTCTCATCGTTGATGTACTGCTCCCAGAAAGGGGGCAGGTGGACTTCTACCGAATCGAGGTAGTAACGCCATTTATTCGGATCGTCGGTAGAGATGCCGTAACGCGTGATAGCGTGTGTCAGCATCATGACGTTGTTGCTTTCGGCATTCAGCGCCAGAGAGATCGGTGCCGCGCTGGCTCCCGTTGGGCCCGGCACCTGTAATACCTGCGTCAGGCTCTCAAGATAATTTTCAACGGCGCTACGTTCTTCAGGTGTGAGTTTACGCGTTTGCGCATCCGCGAAGGCGTTGGTCCAGGGCAGCTGACGCCGTCTGGATCGCACTTTTATCAGCCATCCCGCAAGTAGTGAGCAGGCCAGCAAAGCAGCTAAAAAAATCACAATGGTGCTCATGCTTTCCCCATCTTACTTAGTCTGTCAGGCGTGGTCAGTCGCACCGGACACAATACATGATTCTGCGGTTGGCTATCGGCAAGCGTGGAGTTTAACTTGAGCATCATTAAGCACATCACAGTAACCGCTGATCATAGCAAACCCTCTGAAGGCGGAATATCAGCAAATTCCTGGAGTTATTTCAACCTATTGACTTTTAATTTGATTTGAGGATGATTATTTAATAAGTTACATAAATGTAAATAACATGCAATTCACATTGCCGAAAGCGTGTCCGATATCGCACAATAACCGCTGATTTCACAGCATAGATCCCACGATGAGCAAATCATTACAAAAACCCACCATTCTGAATGTTGAAACTGTAGCCCGTTCACGACTGTTTACCGTCGAAAGCGTGGATCTGGAGTTCAGCAATGGCGTGCGGCGTGTTTATGAACGAATGCGTCCAACCAACCGGGAAGCGGTGATGATTGTGCCGATTGTGGACGATCACCTGATCCTGATCCGCGAATACGCAGTGGGAACGGAATCCTACGAATTAGGTTTTTCGAAAGGATTAATTGATCCGGGTGAAAGCGTCTACGAAGCCGCTAACCGCGAGCTAAAAGAAGAGGTTGGATTTGGTGCGAACGATCTGACTTTTTTGAAGAAGCTCAGCATGGCACCGTCTTACTTTTCCAGCAAAATGAATATCGTAGTAGCGCAAGATCTCTACCCGGAATCGCTGGAAGGCGATGAGCCAGAGCCGCTACCACAGGTGCGCTGGCCGCTGGCGCATATGATGGATTTGCTGGAAGATCCTGACTTCAACGAAGCACGTAATGTCAGCGCACTGTTCCTCGTGCGCGAGTGGTTGAAGGAGCAGGGGCGAGTGTAAATGCGTGAAGTTTGCCTGATGCACAATGCTTATCAGGCCTGCGCGGCTCCTGCAATATATTGATTTTTATCGATATTTTCAGACGGATAACGTGTTCACGCCGTATCCGGTATAAATAAAGTGACACTTTGTCAGCAAACAGAAAAAGGCGCCGAAGCGCCTTTTTAATCAGAACAATTCCTGTGCCTCGCCATTATCGATAATGGTCGTTCCCACCTCGTGCACCGCCTGTTGTGTCGGCTGTGTACCTTCGATGAAATACTCTTCGCGGCTGTTGCCACCATTAGCTAACTGCCCGGTGCTGCGATCGATATTCACCGTCACAATACCCGGCGGCGGCGTCAGCGGCTGTTCCGGCACGCCTTCAAGAACGGCTTTCATATAAGCGTCCCATGCAGGCTGGGCACTCTTGGCACCGCCTTCGTAACCTGAGATCTGATCTTTAATCGCTCCGGAAGCCGTTGTATGACCGAGATTACGGCGGTGATCATCAAAGCCAATCCAAACCGAGGTCACAACGCCCGGACCGTAACCCGAGAACCACGCATCTTTCGAACTGTTAGTGGTACCCGTTTTTCCGCCGATATCATGCCGTTGTAAATCACGACCTGCTCGCCAGCCGGTACCCTGCCAGCCTGGCTCACCAAAAATATTGGTGTTCAGGGCGCTCTTAATCAGGAATGCCAGCGGAGTGTTGATGACGTGCGGTGCGTACTCCTGCGCGCCAGTCTTCGCGACTAACGCCTGATTCGCCTGCTCCAGCTGCGGCATTGGTACAGAAGCATTCTGCTGCTCGCGGGAGATAGCGACATCTTCAACATCGTTATTTTCCAGCACGTTCGATTTCTGCGTATCACCGTAAATCACCGGAATATCGCATTCCGGGCAGGCTACTTTCGGTTTCGCTTCGAAAATCACGCCGCCCTGATCGTTTTCAATTTTGCTGATAAACCACGGGTCCACCAGGAAGCCGCCGTTCGCCATTACCGCGTAGCCGCGCGCCACCTGCATTGGGGTGAAGGACGCTGAACCCAGCGCCAGCGATTCGGTGTGGACAATGTTTTGCGCCGGGAAGCCGAAGCGTTGCAGATATTCTGCAGCGTAGTCGACGCCCATCGCCCGCATTGCGCGTACCATCACCACGTTTTTCGACTGGCCCAGTCCCTGACGTAAGCGAATTGGACCGGCATACTGTGGTGGTGAGTTCTTCGGCTGCCAGTCAGAACCGGCACCTGCATCCCAGCGGGAAATTGGCACATCGTTCAACATACTTGCCAGCGTCAGACCTTTATCCATCGCCGCGGTGTAGAGGAACGGTTTGATGTTGGAACCTACCTGACGCAGTGCCTGGGTGGCGCGGTTAAACTTGCTCTGATTGAAATCAAAGCCACCGACCAGCGCCATAACGGCACCGTTTTGCGGATTGATCGACACCAGCGCCGAGTTCACTTCCGGCACTTGTGCCAGCCACCATGTATCGCCAACCTGACGAACCCAGATTTGCTGACCCGTTTGCAGAACATCGGTCACTTTACGCGGCGTCGGTCCCTGCTGAGTATCCGAACGGTAAGGACGCGCCCAGCGAACGCCTTCCATACTCAATGCGACGGTCGACCCGTCCGCCAGCATCGCCGTCGCTTCCTGAGGATTGGCGCTGGTGACTGCGGCAGGCAGCAGCGGACCATAGGTCGGCAGCGCCTTCAGCGTATCGGTAATCTTGTTGTTATCCCACGCCGATTCGCCCACTTTCCACAGCACATTTGCCGGGCCGCGATAGCCGTGGCGCATGTCGTAGTCCAGCACGTTATTACGTACTGCCTGCTGTGCGGCCTGCTGTACTTTGCGGGTGATGGTGGTGTAAATGCGATAACCGTCTTCATAGGCACTTTCGCCATAACGGTTATACATCTCCTGGCGCACCATTTCGCTCAGGTACGGCGCAGAGAAAGCAATCTCCGGCGCGTGATAGTTAGCGTTAATCGCCTCAGTGCGTGTCTGATCGAACTGTTGTTGGGTGATATACCCTTCATCCAGCATCCGCGACAGTACGACGTTACGCCGCGCGACGGCACGATCCATTGAGTAGAGCGGATTAAAGGTGGAAGGCGCTTTCGGCAGCCCGGCTATCACCGCCATTTCGTTCAGCGTCAGTTGGTCGACCGTTTTACCGAAATAGACTTGTGCCGCAGCACCGACACCATAGGCGCGGTAACCGAGGTAAATCTTGTTCAGATAAAGCTCGAGGATCTCGTCTTTCGTCAGCAACTGTTCAATGCGAATCGCGAGGAAGACTTCCTTAATCTTACGCATCAGCGTGCGTTCTGGACTGAGGAAGAAGTTTCTCGCCAGCTGCTGGGTAATGGTACTCGCCCCTTGTGACGCGTGGCCGGAGAACAGCGCCACACTTGCCGCACGGAAGATCCCCACCGGGTCAACGCCGTGATGCTCGTAGAAGCGGCTGTCTTCCGTCGCGATAAAGGCTTTCACCATCTCCGGCGGGATTTGATCCAACGTAACCGGAATACGACGTTTCTCACCGTATTGAGCAATCAGCTCGCCATCGGCGCTGTAAATCTGCATCGGAATTTGCAGGCGAACATCTTTTAATGTCGCCACATCCGGCAGTTGTGGCTCGATGTAGCGGTATAGGCCATAAATCGAGCCTGCTCCCAGCAGAATGCAACAGACTGCAAGGATCAAAAAATACTTTACGAACTTCACTGGAAATTTCCCATTTAGTTTCATTTGGGCAGTTTATAAACAAACGCGCGGTAGTATAAAGGCAAGCCAGACGCATTGATATACCCGTCAGAGTGACGGGTGATAAGGAGATCATCACAATGGCATTTAAGATCTGGCAAATTGGTTTGCATTTACAACAGCAAGAAGCGGTGGCGGTTGCGATCGTGCGGGGCGCAAAAGAATGCTTTTTGCAACGCTGGTGGCGGTTGCCGCTGGCGAACGACATAATCAAAGATGGGCGGATTGTCGATGCACAGCGGCTGGCTAAAACGTTGTTACCGTGGAGTCGCGAACTGCCGCAGCGTCATCACATTATGTTGGCGTTTCCCGCCAGTCGCACATTACAGCGGTCATTTCCGCGCCCGTCGATGTCCCTTGGTGAGCGGGAGCAAACGGCCTGGCTGTCCGGGACGATGGCCCGCGAGCTGGATATGGATCCGGACTCCCTGCGCTTCGATTACAGCGAAGACTCACTCAGTCCCGCCTATAACGTGACTGCCGCGCAAAGCAAAGAGCTGGCAACGCTGCTTACTTTGGCAGAAAGGTTGCGTGTTCATGTTAGTGCGATCACCCCGGATGCCAGTGCATTACAGCGATTCCTGCCTTTTTTACCTTCTCATCAGCAATGTCTGGCCTGGCGTGATAACGAACAGTGGCTGTGGGCGACGCGCTATAGCTGGGGGCGCAAACTGGCGGTGGGGATGACTAGCGCGAAGGAGCTGGCGGCAGCGTTATCCGTTGATCCCGAAAGCGTCGCGCTATGTGGCGAAGGCGGATTTGACCCGTGGGAGGCGGTTTCTGTTCGTCAGCCGCCGCTACCGCCGCCAGGTGGAGACTTTGCCATCGCGCTGGGGCTGGCGCTAGGGAAGGCGTACTGATGAACCCGCCAATTAATTTTTTGCCCTGGCGACAGCAACGCCGGACCGCTTTTCTTCGTTTCTGGTTGCTGATGTTCGTTGCGCCTCTGCTGCTGACCGTCGGGATAACGCTAATATTGCGTCTGACAAGCAACGCCGAAGCTCGCGTAGATGCCGTTTTGCTTCAGGCGGAACAACAACTCGCCCACAGCTTACAAATAACGAAACCACGTTTGCTGGAGCGCCAACAAATTCGTGAGCAGCGTTTGCAAAGGCAGCGCCAGCGACAATTTACCCGTGACTGGCAATCTGCGCTGGAAGCACTGGCGGCGCTTTTACCCGAGCACGCCTGGCTGACAACGATAAGCTGGCAGCAGGGAACGCTGGAGATCAAGGGGCTAACAACAAGCATTACCGCGTTAAACGCGCTGGAAACGTCACTCCGCCAGGATGCTTCTTTTCATCTCAATCAGCGGGGGGCCACGCAGCAGGATGCGCAGGGACGCTGGCAATTTGAGTATCAGTTAACAAGGAAGGTTAGCGATGGACATGCTCTTTGACTGGTGGTTCGCCACATCACCCCGCCTCCGCCAGCTTTGCTGGGCATTCTGGTTGATGATGTTAGTTACGCTCATTTTTCTGTCATCGACACACCAGGAAGAGAGCGACGCATTAATTCGACTACGGGCAAGTCATTACCAGCAGTGGACCGCACTGTATCGCCAGGTAAACACCACTCCCTTCAGCGAGGAAAAAACGCAGCCCTTTTCGCCACTGGATTTTCAGTTATCCGGCGCGCAACTGGTTTACTGGCATCCATCCGCGCAGGGAGGTGAGTTGGCGTTGAAAACGCTGTGGGAAGCAGTGCCGTCGGCATTTACACGGCTGGCAGAGCGCAACGTCAGCGTGAGCCGTTTTTCGTTAAGCGTGGAAGGTGATGACCTTTTGTTCACGCTACAACTGGAGACGCCGCATGAGGGTTAAACGCTGGTTGTTAGCAGGCATTGCATTGTGCCTTTTAACCGGTATGCGTGACCCTTTTAAACCGCCGGAAGATCTATGCCGGATTAGCGAACTTAGCCAGTGGCGCTATCAGGGGATGGTAGGGCGAGGCGAGCGCATCATCGGTGTAATAAAAGATGGGCAAAAAAAATGGCGACGGGTGCAGCAAAACGATGTGCTGGAAAACGGCTGGACGATCTTACAGCTAACGCCAGACGCACTAACGCTGGGAACCGGGACAAACTGCGAACCGCCACAATGGTTGTGGCAACGGCAAGGAGATACAAATGAAGCAATGGATAGCCGCACTACTGTTGATGCTGATACCCGGCGTACAGGCGGCAAAGCCGCAAAAAGTGACGCTGATGGTGGATGACGTTCCGGTAGCTCAGGTGTTGCAGGCGCTGGCTGAACAGGAGAAGTTGAACCTGGTGGTGTCGCCAGACGTCAGCGGTACGGTGTCGTTACATCTAACAGATGTTCCCTGGAAGCAAGTACTACAAACTGTAGTGAAAAGCGCCGGACTGATAACGCGTCAGGAGGGCAACATTCTCTCGGTGCATTCCGTTGCCTGGCAGAATGACAATATCGCCCGTCAGGAGGCGGAGCAGGCGCGGGCGCAGGCAAATCTGCCGCTGGAAAATCGCAGTATAACCCTGCAATACGCCGACGCGGGAGAACTGGCGAAAGCGGGGGAGAAGCTACTGAGTGCCAAAGGGAGTATGACCGTCGATAAACGCACCAATCGCCTTTTGCTGCGAGATAACAAAGCGGCGTTAAGCGCGCTTGAACAGTGGGTAGCGCAAATGGATCTGCCGGTCGGGCAGGTTGAGCTGTCGGCGCATATTGTCACCATTAATGAAAAAAGTTTGCGTGAGTTAGGCGTGAAATGGACGTTGGCTGATGCGCAACAAACTGGTGGCGTTGGGCAAGTCACCACGCTTGGCAGCGACCTCTCCGTAGCGACGGCGACAACGCATGTCGGTTTTAACATTGGACGCATCAACGGACGTTTACTGGATCTTGAGCTTTCCGCGCTCGAACAAAAACAGCAGCTGGATATTATCGCCAGCCCGCGTCTGCTGGCCTCACATCTTCAGCCTGCCAGCATTAAACAAGGGAGCGAAATTCCATATCAGGTTTCCAGCGGGGAAAGTGGCGCGACGTCGGTGGAATTTAAAGAGGCCGTCCTGGGGATGGAAGTTACGCCCACGGTGTTACAAAAAGGTCGCATCCGGCTGAAATTACACATCAGCCAGAACGTTCCGGGGCAGGTGCTACAGCAGGCCGATGGCGAAGTGCTGGCGATTGATAAGCAGGAGATCGAAACGCAGGTCGAGGTCAAAAGCGGAGAAACGTTGGCGCTGGGTGGCATTTTTACCCGTAAAAATAAATCGGGTCAGGATAGCGTACCGTTGCTTGGCGACATTCCCTGGTTCGGGCAATTATTTCGTCATGACGGAAAAGAAGATGAACGACGCGAGTTAGTGGTGTTTATCACGCCACGACTGGTTTCCAGTGAGTAAACAGCCGTAAAAGCGGTAATGTTTTTACGCTGAACGTGTTTCATCTATTTGACGCGCGCAGGTATTTAGCATACAAGGAGTACCGATTTGAGAGTTGGTGCTCTTCGCTGCCTGCGTTCCATGATGATGATTTATCATTCAGGCGGCATTTTGCTGTCTTTTTTACGCTAATCTTACCCGGTGATTTATCGCCAGAGCGGTGGTAGCAAGGCAGCGCGCTTGCAGCGACCAGATATGCAGAGGGATGGGTGATTTATTCAGTTGCCAAACCCGCTGGAGTATTGAGATAATTTTCAGTCTGACTCTCGCAATATCTTATGAGGTTTCAGTTCATGTCCTGCGGCGCTCTCTGAGCGAAGCGGGTTTATCATTAACGAATAGTCTTAGTAGTACCGAAAAAATGGCAGAGAAACGCAATATCTTTCTGGTTGGGCCTATGGGTGCCGGAAAAAGCACTATTGGGCGCCAGTTAGCTCAACAACTCAATATGGAATTTTACGATTCCGATCAAGAGATTGAGAAACGAACCGGAGCTGATGTGGGCTGGGTTTTCGATTTAGAAGGCGAAGAAGGCTTCCGCGATCGCGAAGAAAAGGTCATCAATGAGTTGACCGAGAAACAGGGTATTGTGCTGGCTACTGGCGGCGGCTCTGTGAAATCCCGCGAAACGCGTAACCGTCTTTCCGCTCGTGGCGTTGTCGTTTATCTTGAAACGACCATCGAAAAGCAACTTGCACGCACGCAGCGTGATAAAAAACGCCCGTTGCTGCACGTTGAAACACCGCCGCGTGAAGTTCTGGAAGCGTTGGCCAATGAACGCAATCCGCTGTATGAAGAGATTGCCGACGTGACCATTCGTACTGATGATCAAAGCGCTAAAGTGGTCGCAAACCAGATTATTCACATGCTGGAAAGCAACTAATTCTGGCTTTATATACACTCGTCTGCGGGTACAGTAATTAAGGTGGATGTCGCGTTATGGAGAGGATTGTCGTTACTCTCGGGGAACGTAGTTACCCAATTACCATCGCATCTGGTTTGTTTAATGAACCAGCTTCATTCTTACCGCTGAAATCGGGCGAGCAGGTTATGTTGGTCACCAACGAAACCCTGGCTCCTCTGTATCTCGATAAGGTCCGCGGCGTACTTGAACAGGCGGGTGTTAACGTCGATAGCGTTATCCTCCCTGACGGCGAGCAGTATAAAAGCCTGGCTGTACTCGATACCGTTTTTACGGCGTTGTTACAAAAGCCGCATGGTCGCGATACTACGCTGGTGGCGCTTGGCGGCGGCGTAGTGGGCGATCTGACCGGCTTCGCGGCGGCGAGTTATCAGCGTGGTGTACGTTTCATTCAAGTCCCGACGACGTTACTGTCGCAGGTCGATTCCTCCGTTGGCGGCAAAACTGCGGTCAACCATCCCCTCGGTAAAAACATGATTGGCGCGTTCTACCAGCCAGCTTCAGTGGTAGTGGATCTCGACTGTCTGAAAACGCTTCCCCCGCGTGAGTTAGCGTCGGGGCTGGCAGAAGTCATCAAATACGGCATTATTCTTGACGGTGCGTTTTTTAACTGGCTGGAAGAGAATCTGGATGCGTTGTTGCGTCTGGACGGTCCGGCAATGGCGTACTGTATTCGCCGTTGTTGTGAACTGAAGGCAGAAGTTGTCGCCGCCGACGAGCGCGAAACCGGGTTACGTGCTTTACTGAATCTGGGACACACCTTTGGTCATGCCATTGAAGCTGAAATGGGGTATGGCAATTGGTTACACGGTGAAGCGGTTGCTGCGGGTATGGTGATGGCGGCGCGGACGTCGGAACGTCTCGGGCAGTTTAGTTCTGCCGAAACGCAGCGTATTATAACCCTGCTCACGCGGGCTGGGTTACCGGTCAATGGGCCGCGCGAAATGTCCGCGCAGGCGTATTTACCGCATATGCTGCGTGACAAGAAAGTCCTTGCGGGAGAGATGCGCTTAATTCTTCCGTTGGCAATTGGTAAGAGTGAAGTTCGCAGCGGCGTTTCGCACGAGCTTGTTCTTAATGCCATTGCCGATTGTCAATCAGCGTAACAACAAGAAAGGTCAGGCCGCTTATCAAGCGGTCTATTAGCTTCAGGTTAATTGCAACGTGGTAAGCATTAACCTTTTAGTGGGGTGTTAAATGGATGAATTCAAACCAGAAGACGAGCTGAAACCCGATCCCAGCGATCGTCGTACTGGTCGTTCTCGTCAATCTTCTGAACGTTCTGAGCGTACTGAACGTGGCGAACCGCAGATCAATTTTGATGATATTGAACTTGATGACACTGACGATCGCCGTCCGACTCGTGCGCAAAAAGAGCGCAATGAGGAACCGGAAATCGAAGAAGAAATTGACGAATCCGAAGATGAAACCGTGGATGAAGAGCGCGTAGAGCGTCGTCCGCGTAAGCGCAAAAAAGCAGCCAGTAAACCCGCTTCTCGTCAGTATATGATGATGGGCGTCGGCATTCTGGTTCTCCTGCTGTTGATCATCGGTATCGGTTCTGCGCTAAAAGCCCCCTCGACCTCTTCCAGCGATCAAACCGCGTCTGGCGAGAAGAGTATTGATCTTGCTGGCAATGCGACCGATCAGGCGAATGGCGTGCAGCCAGCGCCGGGAACCACGTCTGCGGAAAATACTCAGCAGGATGTTTCTCTGCCGCCGATCTCTTCTACGCCGACTCAAGGGCAAACCCCGGCGGCAACGGATGGTCAACAACGTGTTGAAGTGCAGGGTGACCTGAACAATGCGCTGACCCAGCCACAAAATCAGCAACAGTTGAATAATGTGGCGGTCAATTCCACGTTGCCGACTGAACCCGCGACGGTCGCGCCTGTTCGCAATGGCAATGCATCGCGTGACACGGCGAAAACGCAAACCGCTGAACGTCCGGCCACTACGCGTCCAGCTCGCCAGCAGGCGGTGATTGAACCGAAAAAACCGCAAGCAACCGTGAAAACGGAACCGAAGCCGGTAGCACAGACGCCGAAGCGTACTGAACCAGCTGCTCCTGTGGCGAGCACGAAGGCACCGGCTGCGACCTCTACGTCAGCACCAAAAGAGACCGCAACTACGGCTCCAGTACAGACGGCATCCCCGGCGCAAACCACGGCAACACCAGCCGCTGGAGGGAAGACCGCAGGTAATGTTGGTTCGTTGAAATCGGCACCGTCCAGCCATTACACTTTGCAGCTGAGCAGTTCCTCTAACTACGACAACCTGAACGGTTGGGCGAAGAAAGAGAATCTGAAAAACTACGTTGTCTATGAAACGACGCGTAATGGTCAGCCGTGGTATGTCCTGGTTTCTGGCGTGTACGCTTCGAAAGAAGAGGCGAAAAAAGCGGTATCTACATTGCCAGCAGATGTCCAGGCCAAAAACCCGTGGGCGAAACCGCTGCGTCAGGTACAGGCCGATCTGAAGTAATCAAGGTTATCTCCCGCAATGGTTTATCATCGCGGGAGTTGCCTGAAGCGCTGGATGCTGTCGGAGCTTTCTCCACAGCCGGAGAAGGTGTAATTAGTTAGTCAGCATGAAGAAAAATCGCGCTTTTTTGAAGTGGGCAGGGGGCAAGTATCCCCTGCTTGATGATATTAAACGGCATTTGCCCAAGGGCGAATGTCTGGTTGAGCCTTTTGTAGGTGCCGGGTCGGTGTTTCTCAACACCGACTTTTCTCGTTATATCCTTGCCGATATCAATAGCGACCTGATCAGTCTCTATAACATTGTGAAGATGCGTACTGATGAGTACGTACAGGCCGCACGCGAGCTGTTTGTTCCCGAAACAAATTGCGCCGAGGTTTACTATCAGTTCCGCGAAGAGTTCAACA
Organism: Escherichia sp. MOD1-EC6300; assembly: GCF_002965045.1. Classification (NCBI taxonomy): domain Bacteria; kingdom Pseudomonadati; phylum Pseudomonadota; class Gammaproteobacteria; order Enterobacterales; family Enterobacteriaceae; genus Escherichia; species Escherichia sp. MOD1-EC6300. The sequence continues at coordinate 106,344 of NZ_PTRH01000012.1, forward strand.
AAAGCCAGGATCCGTTCCGTCGGGCGGTACTGTTTTTATATTTGAACCGCTACGGTTACAACGGCCTGTGTCGTTACAATCTGCGCGGTGAGTTTAACGTGCCGTTTGGCCGCTACAAAAAACCCTATTTCCCGGAAGCAGAGTTGTATCACTTCGCTGAAAAAGCGCAGAATGCCTTTTTCTATTGTGAGTCTTACGCCGATAGCATGGCGCGCGCAGATGATGCATCCGTCGTCTATTGCGATCCGCCTTATGCGCCGCTGTCTGCGACCGCCAACTTTACGGCGTATCACACAAACAGTTTTACGCTTGAACAACAAGCGCATCTGGCGGAGATCGCCGAAGGTCTGGTTGAGCGCCATATTCCAGTGCTGATCTCCAATCACGATACGATGTTAACGCGTGAGTGGTATCAGCGCGCAAAATTGCATGTCGTCAAAGTTCGACGCAGTATAAGCAGCAACGGCGGCACACGTAAAAAGGTGGACGAACTGCTGGCTTTGTACAAACCAGGAGTCGTTTCACCCGCGAAAAAATAATTCTCAAGGAGAAGCGGATGAAACAGTATTTGATTGCCCCCTCAATTCTGTCGGCTGATTTTGCCCGCCTGGGTGAAGATACCGCAAAAGCCCTGGCAGCTGGCGCTGATGTCGTGCATTTTGACGTCATGGATAACCACTATGTTCCCAATCTGACGATTGGGCCAATGGTGCTGAAATCTCTGCGTAATTATGGCATTACTGCCCCTATTGATGTGCATCTGATGGTGAAACCGGTCGATCGCATTGTGCCAGATTTCGCTGCCGCTGGTGCCAGCATCATAACCTTTCATCCAGAAGCCTCCGAGCATGTTGACCGCACGCTGCAACTGATTAAAGAAAATGGCTGTAAAGCGGGGCTGGTATTTAACCCGGCGACACCGCTGAGCTATCTGGATTACGTGATGGATAAGCTGGATGTGATCCTGCTGATGTCCGTCAACCCTGGTTTCGGCGGTCAGTCTTTCATTCCTCAAACACTGGATAAACTGCGCGAAGTACGTCGTCGTATCGACGAGTCTGGCTTCGACATTCGACTGGAAGTGGACGGCGGCGTGAAGGTGAACAACATTGGCGAAATCGCTGCGGCAGGTGCCGATATGTTCGTCGCTGGTTCGGCCATTTTCGATCAGCCAGACTACAAAAAGGTCATTGATGAAATGCGCAGTGAACTGGCAAAGGTAAGTCATGAATAAGTTTGAAGATATTCGCGGCGTCGCTTTTGATCTCGATGGTACGCTGGTGGACAGTGCTCCTGGTCTGGCTGCTGCGGTAGATATGGCGCTGTATGCGCTGGAGTTGCCCGTCGCAGGTGAAGAGCGTGTTATTACCTGGATTGGTAATGGCGCAGATGTTCTGATGGAGCGAGCATTGACCTGGGCGCGTCAGGAACGTGCGACTCTGCGTAAAACAATGGGTAAACCGCCCGTTGATGACGACATTCCGGCAGAAGAACAGGTACGTATTCTGCGTAAACTGTTCGATCGCTACTATGGCGAGGTTGCCGAAGAGGGGACGTTTTTGTTCCCGCACGTTGCCGATACGCTTGGCGCATTGCAGGCAAAAGGCCTGCCGCTAGGTCTGGTCACCAACAAACCGACGCCGTTCGTCGCGCCACTGCTCGAAGCCTTAGATATCGCAAAATACTTTAGCGTGGTCATTGGCGGCGATGATGTGCAAAACAAAAAACCGCATCCGGACCCACTGTTACTGGTGGCTGAGCGGATGGGCATTGCCCCACAACAGATGCTGTTTGTTGGCGACTCACGCAATGATATTCAGGCAGCAAAAGCAGCTGGTTGCCCTTCTGTTGGTTTAACCTATGGATATAACTACGGCGAGGCTATCGATCTTAGCCAGCCTGATGTAATTTATCAGTCTATAAATGACCTTCTGCCCGCATTAGGGCTTCCGCATAGCGAAAATCAGGAATCGAAAAATGACTAAGCCCATCGTTTTTAGTGGCGCACAGCCCTCAGGTGAATTGACCATTGGTAACTACATGGGTGCGCTGCGTCAGTGGGTAAACATGCAGGATGACTACCATTGCATTTACTGTATCGTTGACCAACATGCGATCACCGTGCGCCAGGATGCACAGAAGCTGCGTAAAGCAACACTGGATACGCTGGCGTTGTATCTGGCTTGTGGTATCGATCCTGAGAAAAGCACCATTTTTGTTCAGTCCCACGTGCCGGAACATGCGCAGTTAGGCTGGGCACTGAACTGCTATACCTACTTCGGCGAACTGAGCCGTATGACCCAGTTTAAAGACAAATCTGCGCGTTATGCCGAGAATATCAATGCTGGTCTGTTTGATTATCCGGTGCTGATGGCGGCGGATATTCTACTGTATCAAACCAATCTGGTGCCGGTGGGTGAAGACCAGAAACAGCACCTGGAACTGAGCCGCGATATCGCTCAGCGTTTTAACGCGCTGTACGGCGACATTTTTAAAGTGCCGGAACCGTTTATTCCGAAATCCGGCGCGCGCGTAATGTCGCTGCTGGAGCCGACCAAGAAGATGTCCAAGTCTGACGATAATCGCAATAACGTTATCGGCCTGCTGGAAGATCCGAAATCGGTCGTGAAGAAAATCAAACGCGCGGTCACTGACTCCGACGAGCCGCCGGTAGTTCGCTACGATGTGCAGAATAAAGCGGGCGTTTCCAACCTGCTGGATATTCTTTCTGCGGTAACTGGCCAGAGTATCCCGGAACTGGAAAAACAGTTCGAAGGCAAGATGTATGGTCATCTGAAAGGCGAAGTGGCTGATGCCGTTTCTGGTATGCTGACTGAATTGCAGGAACGTTATCACCGTTTCCGCAACGATGAAGCCTTCCTGCAACAGGTGATGAAAGACGGCGCGGAAAAAGCCAGTGCACACGCTTCTCGTACGCTGAAAGCGGTGTACGAAGCGATTGGTTTTGTGGCGAAGCCGTAATTCACTATTGCTGGCAAATTGCGCTTTGTTCATGCCAGATGCGGCGTGAACGCCTTATCTGGCCTACAAAGTAATGCACATTCAACATATTGCAAGGAAATGTAGGCCTGATAAGCGTAGCGCATCAGGTAATTTTGCTTTTATCATCACTCTGAAACCGGGGAAACTCGGTTTTTTATCCTCTTTTCGCAACAACCCGAAAAAATGTGAAGCGCCTCGCCATTTCCATATCTCATAGTTGCCACTTATCTTCAATTTAATGAAGATATAAATATTCACTTTATTGAAAATTTACTATGCGTCGAACGTTTATCAAAAAAGAAGGCGTCGTCATCACGACTCTGGCTCGTTATCTGTTAGGTGAAAAGTGCGGTAATCGACTGAAAACCATAGATGAACTGGCAACTGAATGCCATTCATCGGTTGGTCTGACACAGGCCGCGTTGAAAACGCTGGAATCAAGCGGAGCGATACGGATAGAACGCCGTGGGCGTAATGGCAGTTATCTGGTGGAAATGGATAACAAAGCGCTGCTGAGTCATGTGGATATCAACAATGTGGTATGTGCGATGCCCTTGCCCTATACCCGTTTGTACGAAGGCCTGGCGAGCGGATTGAAAGCCCAATTTGATGGCATTCCTTTTTACTATGCGCATATGCGCGGCGCGGATATTCGCGTGGAGTGTTTACTTAACGGCGTGTATGACATGGCGGTGGTTTCCCGACTGGCGGCGGAAAGTTATCTCACGCAAAAAGGCTTATGCCTCGCGCTGGAGTTGGGGCCGCATACCTACGTTGGTGAGCATCAGTTGATTTGCCGTAAAGGAGAGGCTGCAAAGGTGAAACGCGTGGGGTTGGATAACCGTTCGGCGGATCAGAAAATTATGACCGATGTCTTTTTTGGCAGTAGCGATGTAGAACGTGTCGATCTCTCTTATCACGAGAGTTTACAACGCATTGTTAAAGGCGATGTCGATGCGGTGATCTGGAACGTGGTAGCGGAGAGCGAACTGGCCATGCTGGGATTAGAAGCGATGCCGCTGACGAACGATCCGCGATTTTTACAGGCCACTGAAGCCGTGATACTCACGCGTGCCGATGATTACCCAATGCAACAACTGCTACGTACGGTTGTAGATAAACACGTCCTGCTTGCTCATCAACAGCGAGTAGTCAGTGGGGAACAGGAACCCAGTTATTAAACGAAAGGCATCTGAAATGGAAACCAGACTCAACCTGCTTTGTGAGGCAGGCGTTATTGATAAGGACATCTGCAAAGGCATGATGCAGGTCGTCAACGTACTGGAAACAGAGTGCCATCTACCGGTGCGCAGCGAGCAAGGAATGATGGCGATGACACATATGGCGAGCGCACTGATGCGCAGTCGCCGTGGTGAAGAAATAGAGCCGCTGGATAACGAATTGCTGGCAGAGCTGGCGCAATCCAGCCACTGGTCAGCCATTTTACAATTGCATCAGGTGTTGTTGAAGGAATTCGCACTGGAAGTTAACCCGTGTGAAGAAGGCTATTTGCTGGCCAACCTTTATGGATTATGGATGGCTGCTAACGAAGAGGTTTGAGGCTCCCGACAAATCCACGTCGCACAACCTAAATATTCAAAAAAATGAATGTTTAATTCAAGGAACAGAAACGAGGCAACAAGATGTTTGTAGAAGCATTGAAACGCCAGAACCCGGCACTGATTTCCGCCGCACTAAGATTGTGGCAACAGGGCAAGATCGCCCCGGACAGTTGGGTAATCGACGTCGATCAGGTACTGGAAAACGGTAAGCGGCTGATTGAGACTGCACGGCTTTACGGTATTGAACTGTATCTGATGACCAAACAGTTCGGTCGTAATCCGTGGCTGGCAGAAAAACTGCTGGCGCTGGGTTACAGCGGCATTGTGGCGGTGGATTACAAAGAGGCACGAATCATGCGCCGCGCAGGTTTACCGGTGGCGCATCAGGGGCATCTGGTGCAAATCCCTTGTCATCAGGTGTATGACGCTGTTGAACAGGGCACCGACGTCATCACCGTGTTTACACTCGACAAAGCGCGGGAAGTTTCTGCGGCAGCGGTGACGGCCGGGCGGGTCCAGCCTGTGCTGCTCAAAGTTTATAGCGACGATGATTTTCTTTATCCGGGGCAGGAGAGCGGTTTTGCACAGCATTCGCTGCATGAGGTGGTTGCTGAAATCCAGAAACTACCGGGGTTACATTTAGCCGGATTAACCCATTTCCCTTGCCTGCTATGGGATGAGGCTGCCGGGAAAGTTTTGCCAACACCGAACCTCCAGACGCTGGTCAATGCTCGTAACCAACTTCTGAAGTCTGGAGTTGTACTTGAGCAATTAAACGCGCCTTCAGCGACCAGCTGCACTTCGCTGCCATTACTGGCGGAATACGGTGTGACTCATGCCGAACCCGGCCATGCGCTGACGGGGACGATTCCGGCAAACCAGCAGGGCGACCAGCCTGAACGTATCGCCATGCTTTGGTTAAGTGAAATTTCCCATCACTTCCGTGGCGACAGTTATTGCTATGGCGGTGGCTATTACCGTCGTGGGCATGCGCATAACGCACTGGTATTTACGCCAGAAAATCAAAGCATTACTGAAACATATCTCAAAGCCGTAGATGACAGCAGTATCGACTACACCCTGCCGCTGGCAGGCGAGCATTCGGTAAGCAGTGCTGTGGTGCTCTGCTTTCGCACGCAGATTTTTGTCAGCCGTAGCGATGTGGTGCTGGTGTCCGGTATTCACCGTGGCGAACCGGAAATCGTTGGTCGTTATGACAGTCTTGGAAGCTCTCTGGAGGCGTAATGGCGCGATTTGTGGTGTTAGTGATTGATAGCTTTGGCGTAGGGGCAATGAAAGATGTCACGTTGGTGCGTCCGCAGGATGCCGGGGCGAATACCTGTGGTCACATCCTGAGCCAGTTGCCGCATTTACAGCTACCAACGCTGGAGAAAATGGGGCTAATCAACGCATTAGGTTATGCGCCTGGCGATATGCAGCCGTCAGACTCCGCAACCTGGGGCGTTGCAGAGTTGCAACATGAAGGTGGCGACACCTTTATGGGGCATCAGGAAATTTTAGGCACGCGCCCGTTACCGCCGCTGCGGATGCCCTTTCGCGATGTGATTGACCGTGTTGAGCAGGCATTAGTCACCGCTGGCTGGCGGGTTGAGCGCCGTGGCGAAGAGTTGCAATTTCTGTGGGTTAATCAGTCGGTTGCCATTGGCGATAACCTCGAGGCGGATTTAGGCCAGGTCTATAACATCACCGCCAATCTCTCTGCGATCTCTTTTGACGACGCAATCAAAATTGGTCGTATCGTGCGTGAGCAGGTACAGGCCGGTCGGGTCATTACATTTGGCGGCCTGTTAACTGACAGTCAGCGCATTCTCGATGCCGCAGAAAGCAAAGAAGGGCGCTTTATTGGCATCAATGCGCCGCGTTCTGGCGCTTATGACAACGGTTTCCAGGTCGTACATATGGGCTATGGCGTCGATGAAAAAGTGCAGGTGCCGCACCAACTGCATCAAGTGGGCGTGCCCACGGTGCTGGTGGGTAAGGTGGCAGATATCGTCAGCAATCCTTATGGCGTGAGCTGGCAAAACCTGGTGGATAGCCAGCGGATTATGGATATCACCCTCGACGAATTTAACACGCATCCGACGGCGTTTATTTGCACCAATATCCAGGAAACCGACCTCGCTGGTCACGCAGAAGACGTCGCACGTTATGCCGAACGTTTGCAGGTCGTTGACCGTAACCTTGTCCGGCTTGTTGAGGCGATGCAGCCAGATGATTGCCTGGTCGTGATGGCGGATCACGGTAACGATCCGACCATTGGTCACAGCCACCATACCCGTGAAGTAGTGCCAGTGCTGGTTTATCAGCAAGGGCTGGTCCACACGCAACTCGGTGTGCGCACCACGCTTTCTGATGTGGGGGCTACCGTGTGTGAATTTTTCCGTGCGCCACCGCCACAAAATGGTCGCTCTTTTCTTTCCTCCCTCCGGTTTGCAGGAGACACCCTATGAGTTTTGATCCGACGGGCTTCACCCTCGCCCATGAGCATCTGCATATTGATCTCTCCGGCTTTAAAAACAACGTGGACTGCCGCTTTGATCAGTATGCGTTCATTTGCCAGGAGATGAACGACCTGATGGCACTGGGTGTGCGTAATGTGATTGAGATGACCAACCGTTACATGGGGCGCAATGCACAATTTATGCTCGATGTAATGCACGAGACGGGGATCAACGTGGTGGCCTGCACCGGTTATTACCAGGACGCGTTTTTCCCGCAACATGTGGCGACCCGCAGCGTGCAGGAACTGGCGCAGGAGATGGTCGATGAAATTGAACAGGGTATCGATGGCACGGAGCTGAAAGCCGGGATCATCGCGGAGATCGGCTCCAGCGAAGGAAAGATTACGCCGCTGGAAGAGAAGGTGTTTATTGCCGCCGCGTTGGCGCATAACCAGACCGGATGCCCCATCTCCACGCATACGTCGTTCAGCACGATGGGGCTGGAGCAACTGGCTCTGTTGCAAGCCCACGGAGTTGATCTTTCGCGCGTCACCGTCGGGCACTGCGATCTGAAAGACAACCTCGACAACATTTTGAAGATGATCGATCTCGGCGCGTATGTACAGTTCGACACCATCGGCAAGAACAGTTACTACCCGGACGAAAAGCGCATTGCGATGCTTCATGCGCTACGCGACCGTGGGTTGCTTAACCGCGTCATGCTGTCGATGGATATTACGCGGCGCTCTCATTTAAAAGCCAACGGTGGTTATGGCTATGACTTTTTATTAACCACCTTTATTCCGCAATTGCGCCAGTCAGGATTCAGTCAGGCCGATGTGGATGTGATGTTACGTGAAAATCCCTCTCAATTTTTCCAATAAGGACAGACTCATGAAAAAGATTGGCGTTGCAGGCTTACAGCGTGAGCAGATTAAAAAAACCATTGAAGCGACGGCTCCTGGCTGTTTTGAAGTTTTCATTCATAACGACATGGAAGCGGCGATGAAGGTGAAATCCGGGCAACTGGATTACTACATCGGCGCGTGTAATACCGGTGCGGGCGCGGCATTGTCGATTGCCATCGCGGTGATTGGGTATAACAAAAGTTGCACTATTGCTAAGCCGGGTATTAAAGCGAAAGACGAGCATATCGCCAAAATGGTTGCCGAAGGGAAAGTGGCGTTTGGGCTTTCCGTTGAGCACGTCGAACATGCGATTCCGATGCTGATTAACCATCTGAAATAAAAGGCACGACTATGGATCTGTATATTCAGATTATCGTGGTGGCGTGCCTGACGGGTATGACATCGCTTCTGGCGCATCGCTCGGCGGCTGTTTTTCATGACGGTATCCGCCCGATCCTGCCGCAACTGATTGAAGGCTATATGAACCGTCGCGAGGCGGGGAGTATCGCTTTTGGTCTGAGCATTGGTTTTGTGGCCTCGGTGGGGATCTCTTTTACCCTGAAAACCGGGTTGCTCAACGCATGGTTACTCTTTCTTCCTACCGATATCCTCGGTGTCCTGGCGATAAACAGCCTGATGGCGTTTGGCCTTGGTGCACTCTGGGGCGTACTGATCCTCACCTGCCTGCTGCCGGTAAACCAGCTGCTGACCGCGCTACCGGTGGATGTATTAGGTAGTCTGGGGGAATTAAGCTCGCCAGTGGTTTCAGCTTTTGCACTGTTCCCGTTGGTGGCGATTTTCTACCAGTTTGGCTGGAAGCAAAGTCTGATCGCCGCCGTGGTAGTGTTGATGACCCGTGTGGTGGTAGTGCGCTATTTCCCGCATCTCAATCCGGAATCCATCGAAATCTTTATTGGCATGGTGATGCTGCTGGGGATCGCGATAACTCACGACCTGCGTCATCGTGATGAAAATGACATCGATGCCAGCGGTATGTCGGTGTTTGAAGAACGTACGTCGAGGATTATCAAAAATTTACCCTATATCGCCATCGTAGGGGCGCTGATTGCCGCCGTTGCCAGCATGAAGATTTTTGCTGGTAGTGAAGTGTCGATCTTCACCCTGGAGAAAGCATATTCCGCAGGTGTAACGCCGGAACAATCACAAACGCTGATCAACCAGGCGGCGCTGGCGGAATTTATGCGCGGGCTGGGTTTTGTGCCGTTGATTGCCACCACCGCGTTAGCAACAGGTGTGTATGCAGTTGCGGGCTTTACCTTTGTTTATGCGGTGGGCTATCTCTCGCCGAATCCGATGATTGCAGCGGTATTAGGCGCAGTGGTTATTTCGGCGGAAGTCCTGTTACTTCGTTCGATCGGCAAATGGCTGGGACGCTATCCATCGGTACGTAACGCGTCGGATAACATCCGTAACGCCATGAATATGCTGATGGAAGTGGCGTTGCTGGTCGGTTCGATTTTCGCAGCAATTAAAATGGCGGGCTATACCGGATTCTCCATCGCGGTTGCCATTTACTTCCTCAACGAATCCCTGGGCCGTCCGGTACAGAAAATGGCGGCACCGGTCGTGGCAGTAATGATCACCGGTATTCTGCTGAATGTTCTTTACTGGCTTGGCCTGTTCGTTCCGGCTTAAGGAAGGCACCTATGAAGACGTTTCCTCTGCAAAGCCTGACGCTTATTGAGGCGCAGCAAAAGCAGTTTGCGCTGGTGGATAGCATTTGCCGTCACTTTCCCGGCGCGGAGTTTCTTACCCGCGGGGATTTAGGCTTAACGCCAGGGCTGAATCAACCGCGCATTACCCAGCGTGTGGAACAGGTGCTGGCTGACGCGTTTCATGCGCCAGCGGCGGCGCTGGTACAGGGCGCGGGTACTGGAGCGATTCGTGCGGCGTTGGCGGCTTTGCTCAAACCGGGGCAGCGTCTTCTGGTGCATGACGCGCCGGTTTACCCGACGACTCAGGTCATTATTGAGCAGATGGGGCTGACGCTTATTACTGCTGATTTCAACGACCTGTCGGCGCTTAAACAGGCCATTGAAGAGCAACAACCTGATGCCGCGCTGGTGCAGCATACGCGCCAACAGCCGCAGGACAGCTATGTGCTGGCAGATGTGCTGGCAACATTGCGTTCGGCTGGCGTTCCTGCGTTAACCGATGACAATTATGCGGTGATGAAGGTGGCGCGCATTGGCTGCGAATGCGGCGCGAATGTTTCGACATTCTCCTGTTTCAAGCTGTTTGGACCAGAGGGTGTTGGCGCAGTGGTAGGTGATGCCGATGTTATTAACCGGATCCGCGCCACGCTCTATTCCGGCGGCAGTCAGATCCAGGGCGCACAGGCGCTGGAAGTATTGCGTGGTCTGGTGTTTGCGCCAGTGATGCACGCGGTGCAGGCGGGGGTATCTGAACGGTTGCTGGCTTTACTTAACGGTGGCGCAGTGGCGGAAGTGAAAAGCGCCGTTATTGCCAATGCGCAGTCGAAGGTGTTGATTGTGGAGTTTCATCAACCGATTGCCGCCAGAGTGCTTGAAGAGGCGCAAAAGCGCGGTGCCTTGCCTTACCCGGTGGGTGCAGAGTCGAAATATGAAATCCCGCCGCTCTTCTATCGACTTTCAGGAACGTTTCGTCAGGCGAATCCACAACTCGAACATTGCGCGATTCGCATTAACCCGAATCGCAGCGGTGAAGAGACGGTGCTGCGGATTTTGCGTGAGAGTATTGCCAGCGTTTAATTCTGGGACCGATGTTTTCGCAGAGTATGGAGAAAAATACGCCCTCGGAAAATTCAGAGGGCGTTAGCTCATTAAATCGGTGTTAGCCGATTTCTGTCAGAGACTTACTGTGCAGTAGGACCGCAACCGCCAATGATTTTAGAAATAGAAATTGCCGGGTGCAGCAGGTAGTCGTAAGAGCAGTTCTTATCACGGTTTTCAATATGACCAGTACATGCAGTTAACGTAGCCAGTACCGCACCAACCAGTGCAACTTTAATAAATTTGTTCATTTACATTCCCTATGTATTATATATTAATTAATATTCATTGATTATATGAATATAAGCAGACTGCTCATTAAGAACGATACAGGAATATTTAATTGGCGTCAGTGAGTGAATGACTTAATTTTGTAAGTCGCTGTAACGGTGAAAATAACCCATTAGCAAATGATATTTACTAAGAGGCTATGATTTATTTACTGAATATATAAAAAGAGTGATAAAGAGGGCCAGAATTCTCTGGCCCGGGTAAAATTAATGGTTAGAGAACCAGTTCAATTTATCGCGCAGGCCAACGACCCGACCAATAATAATTAATGAGGGGCTGTTCATTTGCTGCGCCAGCTCGCCCAGTTGCGTGAGCGTACCGTCAATCACGCGTTGCGTTACCGCCGTTCCGTTTTCGACAATTGCCACCGGCATTTCGCCAGGCATACCGTGTTCAATCAGCTTTTGCTGAATAGTCGCGGCCTGATTCAACCCCATATAGAACACCAGCGTCTGTTTTTCTGCCGCCAGGTTTTCCCAGTCCAGTTCGCCACCGGTTTTTAAGTGTCCGGTAATTAAGCGTACGCTCTGGGCATAATCGCGATGCGTGAGCGGAATGCCCGAATAGGCAGAGCAACCAGACGCTGCGGTAATACCTGGAACCACCGAGAATGGAATGCCTGCATTGCACAGTGTTTCCAGCTCTTCGCCACCACGGCCAAAAATAAACGGATCGCCGCCTTTCAGCCGCACCACGCGTTTGCCTTTTTGCGCTTCCCGCAGCAGGATCTGGTTAATCTCTTCCTGCGGTACGCAGTGGTATCCCGCGCGTTTACCGACGAAGACACGATCCGCATCGCGCCGTACCAGATTCATAATATCGTCTGAAACCAGACGGTCGTAGACCACCACATCTGCCTGCTGAATTTGTTGCAGACCTTTCAGCGTCAGCAGACCGGCATCGCCCGGACCTGCGCCAACCAGCACCACTTCACCGCGATGATCGAGCGGTTCATTGATTAACTGTTCGGTCGTTTCGGTAATGGCTTTCTGATCGTTGTTCGCCAGCGACTGCGCCAGGCGATCATTAACGAACAGTTTTTCCCAGAAACGGCGACGTTCACCCATCGTGGCGAACTGTCGTTTGACCCGACCGCGTAACTGCCCCGCATATTTTGCTACCTGGCCGAGATGCAGCGGCAGCAGTGATTCAAGTTTTTCGCGCAACAGTCGCGCCAGAACCGGAGAGGTGCCGCCAGAGGAGACCGCTACCATGAGCGGGGAGCGGTCAATAATCGACGGCATAATAAAGCTGGCGGCTTTCGGCGCATCGACCACGTTACAGAAGATACGACGAGATTCGGCGGCTTCGCTGACGCGCTGGTTAAGCGCGTCATCATTCGTCGCCGCAATTGCCAGCCAGCAGGTGTCGAGAAGGCTTTCATCAAATGGCCCTTCGACGAGGGTTAACATGCCTGCATCTGCCCATGCGGTGAACTGTGGAATAAACGCTAATGCATTCACCGTTAAGCGAGCACCTGCGTCTAACAGCAACCTTGCTTTGCGTTCCGCGACATCACCACCGCCGACAATCAAACAGTCGCGGTCGCGTAATTGGCAAAATATAGGCAAATGATCCACGTAAAAACCCCTTAATAATTAACCGGCAGCCGTTTCAGTTTGATTAAATTTGTCCGCAACCGGACGATTAGCTTTCGGCGTAGCATACCAATAACCCAATCCCATGAATACGGCACCCGATAAAGTATTACCCAGCGTCACCCACAGCAGGTTATGACCAATACCCGCCAGCGTGTAGGCTTCGCTGTGGTTGCCGAACCATGAGAGCGCGAACAGCGTCATGTTAGCGATGGAGTGCTCGTAACCGGACGCAATAAACGCCAGCAGACACCACCAGATTGCGATAAATTTCGCCGCGCCTTCAGTACGCAGTGCCATCCAGATTGCCAGACAAACCAGCCAGTTACACAATGCGCCTTTGAAGAACAGTACCATTGCCGGTGCGGTGGTTTTAGCCAGCGCGACGGAGTGAACAATACTGGTATCTATTGGTAAAAGGCTACCACCGCCCCAGCTATAAAGCATGGCAACAAAGACGGAACCGACCAGGTTACCCAGCCAGGTTTGCGGCAGGATTGCCCACATTTGCCCGTGGCTAATGGTGCCCGCTTTCACCCCAAAGGTGAGGAACATGGTGTGTCCGGTGAACAGTTCAGAACCGGCGATAATGACCAGCGTTAAAGCGATACCAAAGGTCGCGCCCATCACCAGAGGACGTACGGACGGATCGAGCAAATTACCGAGCGTGAAAATCAGGATGATCCCCAGCCCCACATACGCGCCCGCCATCGCGGAGCTTACCCAGAAGCCGAGCGGGTTATTTGCCGACAGGCGTGCAATGCGCGCAGCGTTAGCCGCACACTTATTAATAGTGTCTGTAAACATTTGATTATCCTTTAAAAAATAAAAACAAAAAATAAAACAAAAAGTTTAAAAAATGTCCTGCAATATACTTAAGGTCATTACAGGACAATGCAAAAAGGGGAGGCATTGCGCCTCCCGTTAAAACAATTAACCGCGTAGCTGTACCACGCCGTCTTTCACTCGTGCCTCGTAATGCTTGACGGAAAACTGTTCATCTTCCATGCATAAACCGTCGCTTAAGCGAAAACGCTGTTTTTTCAGCGGACTGGCGACCCACAGCTCGCCCTGGTGTTCCGCAATCAGCCCGCGTGACAGCACGCTGGATTCGAAGAACGGATCGATGTTGCTGATCGCAAACACCTGGTCGCTGTGATACGGGCGGAAAATCGCTACCTGCTCGTCACCTAACAGCGCGCAGACGCCGGTTTCAGGCAGGATGTCATCAATTTTGCAGATGTCTTTCCACTGGCTCATGCGTTGTCCTCCACCAGAGTTACCGGGATACGTTCATACGGCGTTGCCGGACGGTGCTGTTCGCGCTCTGGCACCATCTGCACGTTCGGGTCACGCTTGTCGCTGTTGATGAAGTGTTTGAAGCGAATCTGCGCGGACGGTGTATTGACCGTTTCAGTCCACTCACACACTACCGCTTCACGCAGGCGCGCCATCTCTTCTTCCAGATGTGCGTTCAGCCCCAGTTTGTCGTCAATGATCACCGCTTTCAGGTAATCAATGCCGCCTTCGAGGTTTTCTAACCACGGTGCGGTACGCGTCAGTTTGTCGGCAGTACGGATGTAGAACATCATGAAGCGGTCAAGATATTTGATCAGTGTTTCGCGATCGATATCCGCTGCCAGCAGATCCGCATGACGCGGTTTCATGCCGCCGTTACCGCACACATACAGGTTCCAGCCTTTTTCAGTGGCGATAATACCCACATCTTTACCTTGCGCTTCTGAACATTCACGGGTACAGCCGGAGACACCGAACTTCATTTTGTGCGGCGTACGGATGCCTTTGTAGCGGTTTTCCAGTTCCACGCCGAGGCCGACGCTGTCGCCAACGCCGTAGCGGCACCAGGTGCTACCCACGCAGGTTTTCGCCATACGCAGTGCTTTCGCATAGGCATGACCGGTTTCGAAACCTGCTTCAATCAGCTGACGCCAGATCTCCGGCAGATCGTCTTTCTGTGCGCCAAACATCGCCAGACGCTGGGAGCCGGTGATTTTGGTGTAGAGATTAAATTCACGCGCGATACGACCCACTGCCATCAGCCCTTCTGGGGTGATTTCACCACCTGGAGAACGCGGGATCACCGAGTAGGTGCCGTCTTTCTGGATGTTCGCGAGGAAGTTGTCGTTAGAATCCTGTAGCGGAGTATGTTCCGGCTTCAGAATGTATTCGTTCCAGCAGGAGGCCAGCAGTGAACCGACGGTCGGTTTACAAACCTCACAACCGTAGCCTTTACCGTGTTTCGCCAGCAGTTCTTCGAAGGTTTTAATGCCTTCAACGCGGATCAAATGGAACAGTTCCTGACGTGAATAAGCAAAGTGTTCGCACAGGTTATTGTTAACTTCGATACCCTGTTTTGCCAGTTCCGCGTTCAGTACCTGAGTGACCAGCGGGATACAGCCACCGCAGCCAGTACCCGCTTTGGTTTCGGCTTTCAGCGCCGCAACGGTGTGGCAGCCTTTGTTGATGGCAGCAATCAGATCGCCTTTGGTGACGTCGAAGCAGGAGCAGATTTGCGCGCTGTCCGGCAGTTTATCAACACCAATAGACGGCTTGCCGCTACCTGAGTGCGCCGGCAGAATCAGAGAATCCGGGTTTTCCGGCAGCTCGATTGCGTTCAGCACCAGTTGCAGCAGGTTACCGTAGTCGCTGGTATCACCCACCAGTACTGCACCGAGCAGGGTTTTGTTGTCTTCGCTGACAATCAGGCGTTTGTAGATCTCTTTACTTTCGTCGAGGTAAACGTAGCTACGTGCGCCAGGCGTGCGACCGTGAGCATCACCAATACCGCCTACGTCTACGCCCAGCAATTTCAGCTTGGCGCTAAGGTCAGCACCTTCAAAGGCGTTTTCGCTACCGAGAATATGGTCAACGGCGACCTGCGCCATTTTGTAGCCAGGTGCTACCAGACCAAATACACGGTTGTTCCAGCTTGCGCATTCACCGATGGCGTAGATATCTGGATCGGAAGTCTGGCAGGAATCATTAATGACGATACCCCCACGCGGAGCAACTTCCAGACCACACTGGGTTGCCAGCTTATCGCGCGGACGGATACCGGTAGAGAAGACGATAAAGTCGACTTCCAGTTCGCTGCCGTCGGCAAAACGCATGGTTTTACGCGCTTCAACACCTTCCTGCACAATCTCAAGGGTGTTTTTGCTGGTGTGAACGCGCACGCCCATACTTTCGATTTTGCGACGCAGCTGCTCGCCGCCCATCTGATCAAGCTGTTCCGCCATCAGCATAGGGGCAAATTCGATAACGTGGGTTTCAATGCCTAAGTTTTTCAGCGCGCCAGCGGCTTCCAGACCTAACAGGCCGCCACCAACAACGGCACCGCGTTTGCTGCGACGGGCGCAGGATTCAATGGCGTTGAGGTCTTCAATGGTGCGATAGACAAAGCAGTCCTGAGTATCAGAACCTTTAATTGGCGGGATCCACGGGTAGGAACCGGTCGCCATGATCAGCTTGTCATAAAAAACGGTGCGCCCGGCGCTGGAGTGAATCACCTTCTCCTGACGGTTGATGGTGATAGCGCGTTCGCCGACCAGAACTTTAATACCGTGTTTTTCGTAAAAGCCTTCGCGCACCAGCGACAGCTCTTCGGCGGTGTGGTGAGAGAAGTAAGACGAGAGGTGTACGCGGTCATAAGCGATGCGCGGTTCTTCACAGAAAACGGTAATATCAAAGTTGGCCGCATCAGATTTATCAAGAAGATCTTCGATAAAGCGATGGCCGACCATACCGTTACCGATAATTGCGAGTCTGACTTTGCTCATTTTTGCCTCGATTTCTTTTCTATTACCGCCTACCTTAACGATTCAGCAACCCCGCTTATTGATGTAAATCAAATTCACCTTTATATACTCCTTAAGAGGTATATTGCTGATTTGTATAAATTTTCTTAAGTCACGGAATTGTCTGACATTTCATTCGTGTGCAAAAAATAGACAAAATGAAAGGGTTTATAGAAATAGACGTACGTAGCGGGGTAAGTGAGGAAAAGGCCGGACGACGATAGCGCCGCCCGGCATGAGCAATTAATGAGAGGTCAGGGTGTTATGCTGACGGTGACGGCTGACGAAACCTAACAGGAAGCACATTACAAAGACGACAGCGTACAGACCGTTTGCCGTCAGCAGCGCCGCCTTTGGACCGCTATGTTCAACAATCGGGCCGGTAACGACAAAGGTCAGCATGGTACCGATGGTCCCGCAAGTCAGGACAAAGTTAACCAGTTTTGGTGACGGTACTTTGGTTTGCTGTGAACCCAGGGTGATGATGGTGGTATAGATCGCGCTGGAGAAGAAGCCCAGGGCGAGAATTGACCACGCCATATGTGCCGGTGTTCCGGTGTTAAAGACGTACATCAGAATCGCAGCCAGACCGGCCAGTACGGTCAGAATACGTTGCAAATCAAAGAAGCGAAGAATAAAGCTGAACGCCCACATGCCGACCATATAGGACATCCAGAAGTTACTCACCAGCGTACCTGCGTCGTTCAGGCTCATGCCCAGGCCTTTGGCATACTCTGGTACCCAGGAGATAAAACCTAACTGACCGAGGATGTAGCACAGCGCTGCAATTGAGAGAAACAGTACGCCGATGCCCCATTTTTCTTTCGCTACTGGAGCATCCGTTTTTGGCGCATGTTTGCCCAGTGCCGGAAACTCACAGCCGAAGGTCAGAATAAAAATAGCGACGTAAACCAGCCCGATGCAGGCATAAACCCAGTACCACTCAATGCTGCGCGCCAGTAGAAACGCGGCGATCATTGGGAAAATCATCCCAGCCATACTGAAGAAGGAGTCGGTAAATAACAGGCGGGAACCGCGCTGACGCCCTTCATACATTTGTGTTATCAGGAATGTACCAATCGACATAGTAATGCCGCTGACCACCCCGAGAATGAACATCGCCGCCGAGAACAGCGCCAGGCTGTGGCTAAACATCAAACCAGCAACCGCTAGCACCATCAGGAGAAAGCCAAAACGTAACTGCGTTTTTAACGGGACGATTTCCATCAGCCAGGCATTGAGGAAGATAGAGATTAAAATGCCAGCATTGAGGAAGGTGAAGGTGTTACTCATACTGGAAACAGGCAGATTGAAATAATCGGCGATATTTCCCATCACCATCCCGGTGACAATAACCAACGCACCCGTCAGTGCGTAGGAGAGAAAGCTAATCCATGTGAGCTTGATGCGATTGCTGTTAGTCATGATTGGCCTGCGTTCAAAAATAAAATGGCATAGCGGGATATGCCGCGAGCGGGCGATTTTAGGTGATTTTGTGATCTGTTTAAATGTTTTATTGCAATCGGTTGCTAAATTGCATTTTAAGGGTGATTTTGATCACGGAATAAAAAGTGATCGTCAGGTTACATATATTTCAGATACGTAAAATTAGGTAAAGGGATGGCCTTGTTCTTGAAGGCTATTTAGAATCTCTTCACTTGCTTTTTTTCTGCTCTGTTTGTTAAGGAAATCTCATGTTCAAATCGACCCTGGCGGCGATGGCTGCTGTTTTCGCTCTTTCTGCTCTTTCTCCCGCAGCAATGGCAGCGAAAGGGGACCCGCACGTATTGTTGACAACCTCAGCTGGTAACATCGAACTGGAGCTGGATAAACAAAAAGCGCCAGTATCTGTGCAAAACTTTGTCGATTATGTGAACAGCGGTTTTTATAACAACACAACCTTTCACCGCGTCATTCCTGGCTTTATGATTCAGGGCGGCGGTTTCACCGAGCAGATGCAGCAGAAAAAACCAAACCCGCCAATCAAAAATGAAGCCGATAACGGCCTGCGCAACACGCGTGGCACCATCGCGATGGCGCGTACCGCTGACAAAGACAGCGCCACCAGCCAGTTCTTTATCAACGTTGCCGATAACGCCTTCCTCGACCACGGTCAGCGTGATTTCGGTTACGCGGTATTTGGTAAAGTGGTGAAAGGCATGGACGTTGCCGATAAGATTTCCCAGGTGCCGACTCATGACGTTGGTCCGTACCAGAATGTGCCGTCAAAACCGGTAGTTATCCTTTCCGCTAAAGTCCTGCCGTAATGATTTCTCGCGCGGGCAATCTTGCCCGCGCTTCTGCTCTCCCGGCGTAACCCGGATTTGCCGCTTATACTTGTGGCAAATGGACACGTTCAGGGAGGCATCAAGTGAAGAAACTCACCGATAAGCAAAAGTCCCGTCTCTGGGAGCTTCAGCGTAATCGTAATTTCCAGGCCAGTCGCCGTCTTGAAGGCGTCGAGATGCCATTAGTCACTCTTACTGCCGCAGAGGCTTTAGTGCGCCTTGAAGAGCTGAGGAGGCACTATGAGCGATAAATTCGGCGAAGGGCGCGATCCGTATCTTTATCCTGGCCTTGATATCATGCGTAACCGGCTGAACATCCGCCAGCAACAGCGGCTGGAACAGGCCGCTTACGAAATGACGGCGCTGCGTGCTGCGACCATTGAGCTTGGTCCGCTGGTGCGCGGTTTACCGCATTTGCGCACTATCCATCGCCAGCTGTATCAGGATATTTTCGACTGGGCGGGGCAACTGCGTGAAGTTGATATTTATCAGGGCGATACGCCTTTCTGCCACTTTGCTTATATCGAAAAAGAGGGCAATGCCCTGATGCAGGATCTGGAGGAAGAAGGGTATCTGGTTGGCCTGGAGAAAACGAAGTTCGTCGAGCGGCTGGCACACTACTATTGTGAAATCAACGTCCTGCATCCCTTCCGGGCGGGAAGTGGTCTGGCACAGCGGATCTTCTTCGAGCAACTGGCGATTCATGCTGGTTATCAACTGAGCTGGCAGGGTATCGAAAAAGAGGCCTGGAATCAGGCAAATCAGAGTGGGGCAATGGGTGATCTCACTGCGCTGCAGACGATATTTAGCAAAGTGGTAAGCGAAGCCGGGGAATCTGAGTAAAATAGCGCGGTTCTTTCGTACCGGAGCCGCCATGATCCTGCTTATTGATAACTACGATTCTTTCACCTGGAACCTCTACCAGTATTTTTGTGAACTGGGGGCCGACGTGTTGGTTAAGCGCAACGATGCGTTAACGCTGGCGGATATCGACACACTCAAACCGCAGAAAATTGTTATCTCACCTGGACCCTGTACGCCGGACGACGCAGGGATCTCCCTGGACGTTATTCGCCACTACGCCGGGAGTTTGCCGATTCTTGGCGTCTGCCTCGGTCATCAGGCAATGGCGCAGGCTTTTGGTGGCAAAGTTGTGCGCGCAGCAAAGGTCATGCACGGCAAAACCTCGCCGATCACACATAACGGTGAGGGCGTTTTTAAGGGGCTGGCAAATCCACTCACCGTGACACGCTACCATTCGCTGGTGGTGGAGCCTGACTCATTACCGGAGTGCTTTGAAGTGACGGCCTGGAGCGAAACCCGCGAGATTATGGGGATTCGTCATCGCCAGTGGGATCTGGAAGGTGTGCAGTTCCATCCAGAAAGTATTCTCAGCGAACAAGGGCATCAACTGCTGGCTAATTTCCTGGAACGCTGATTTCTGATTGCCATTCAGTGATTTTTTATGCATATTTTGTGATTATAATTTCACATTGAGTTATGCGTAACAGGGTGATCATGAGATGGCAATTGAACAAACAGCAATTACACGCGCGACTTTCGATGAAGTGATCCTGCCGATTTATGCTCCGGCAGAGTTTATTCCGGTAAAAGGTCTGGGCAGCAGAATCTGGGATCAGCAAGGCAAGGAGTATGTCGATTTCGCGGGTGGCATTGCAGTTACGGCGTTGGGCCATTGCCATCCTGCGCTGGTGAACGCGTTAAAAACCCAGGGCGAAACTCTGTGGCATATCAGTAACGTTTTTACCAATGAACCGGCGCTGCGTCTTGGTCGTAAACTGATTGAGGCAACGTTTGCCGAACGCGTGGTGTTTATGAACTCCGGCACGGAAGCTAACGAAACAGCCTTTAAACTGGCACGCCATTACGCCTGTGTGCGTCATAGCCCGTTCAAAACCAAAATTATCGCCTTCCATAACGCTTTTCATGGTCGTTCGCTGTTTACCGTCTCGGTGGGCGGGCAGCCAAAATATTCCGACGGCTTTGGGCCAAAACCGGCAGACATCATCCACGTTCCCTTTAATGATCTCCACGCAGTGAAAGCGGTGATGGATGATCATACCTGTGCGGTGGTGGTTGAACCGATTCAGGGCGAGGGCGGCGTGACGGCTGCGATGCCAGAGTTTTTGCAGGGCTTGCGCGAACTCTGTGATGAGCATCAGGCATTATTGGTGTTTGATGAAGTGCAGTGCGGGATGGGGCGGACCGGCGATCTGTTTGCTTACATGCATTACGGCGTGACGCCGGATATTCTGACCTCCGCCAAAGCGTTAGGCGGCGGCTTCCCGATTAGCGCCATGCTGACTACGGCGGAGATTGCTTCTGCGTTTCATCCTGGTTCTCACGGTTCCACCTACGGCGGCAATCCACTGGCCTGTGCAGTAGCTGGCGCGGCGTTTGATATCATCAATACCCCTGAAGTGCTGGAAGGCATTCACGCGAAACGCCAGCGTTTTGTGGACCATTTGCAGAAGATCGATCAGCAGTACGATGTGTTTAGCGATATTCGCGGTATGGGGCTGTTGATTGGCGCAGAGCTGAAACCACAGTACAAAGGTCGGGTGCGTGATTTCCTGTATGCGGGTGCCGAGGAAGGCGTAATGGTGCTGAATGCCGGGCCTGATGTGATGCGTTTTGCGCCATCGCTGGTGGTGGACGATGCGGATATCGATGAAGGGATGCAACGTTTCGCCCACGCAGTGGCGAAGGTGGTTGGGGCGTAAATAAGACACGTCAGCGTCGCATCAGGCAAAAGATGTCGGATGCGGCGTGAACGCTGTATCCGAAGGTAGCCTGTATTACGCCTTCGAATCCCGCAACTTGCGACTCAGCCAAATCCCATGATGTGGTCGCTGACGCCATGCCATCGACGAAATGGTGTGCATGGTGTTCAGATGACCAATAACCCGCTGTAAATGCTGCTCCAGCGTACCTGCCGCGCCTTCGTGCGGCTGCATCTCCGGCGCATCCATGATATTGGCATCGCCAGAACTCCCCGGTTCGTCATATTCCAGTCGCTGCTGACAACGCTGAATGGCGATTTCACAAGACTGCAAATATTCTTGCGCCAGTTCAGGTGGTAATGCCCGGTGTTCCCGTGCCAGCGTGGTCATGGCATTGATATGCTCAACAATAAACTGACTGTGCGTTACCCACAGTTTCATATCTGCCAGATAATGGCTGTTGAATGCCGGTTCCTGCATCGCCTGATTCAATGAGTTATACAGAGTGTTATGCGCCTGATTCACCCGCATTCGCTGCCAGGCCAGTGGCGTTGGTTGCGGATCTTCACTCAGAATCAAACGAATCGCTTCCTGATAGGCTTCTAAAGCGTCATGGGCGTTTTTACGCAATAACCCGCTCTGCCACTGCGGCCACAGCCAGACTGTTCCGCCGAAAGCAATCAAACAACCAATAATGGTGTCGATAAGACGCGGAAGGATGTACTGCTCACCGTTCAGCCACAACAGTTGCAGGGTATATACTGCGGTAATGGTAAAACCGACCGTCGCCCAGCCGTAGTTTTTGCGCAATATCAGGTAGCTGGCGAGGGTGGTAATCAGCATCAAGGTCAGGGTGTAACCTTCGGGAATTTTAAAGTGCAGCGCCACGCCCGCAATGATTAACCCGACCACGGTTCCCACGGAGCGATTCACAATCCTCAGACGGGTTGCGCCATAGCCATTTTGCGTTACCAGCAATACTGTCATCAGGATCCAGTACGACTTCGGCAGATGCAGCGCGGTGCCCATCAGGCTGGCAACGCTTAACATCACACTGAGTCGTCCAGCATTGCGTAGCGCTGGAGATTTCAGTGACAGATAACTTTTTAGCGCCGGCAGTAACGGCATTCGCCGCTGTTTATCGGCCAGTAAATCACGGGCATAGAGCGGTTTTTGGGTGCGTAGTACACGAGCGATGCGGCTGAAGTGCCAATAGCAGAATTGCCCAACAGGATTATCCGGATGCTGGCGGGCGATTTTTTCCAGTGCGCCAATTTGTTTTTCCATCGTAAAGCGCGTCGGCAGGCGATGGTAAAGAATGTCATCAGCCAGCACGCGCAGGCGAGTGGCGACAGTTTGCGCATTCCAGCGGATAACTTCTTCTGCATGGCTACGCTCGACCAGCTTTTGCACCTCTTCCGGCTGATGCAAACTGACCGAAATATGTTCCTGCAAATCCAGCGCCTCCTGGAAAATACGCAGCATCCGCTTGTAATCGGTATTATTTTGCGCGGAAAGCATATGCATTTGCTGATAGCACTGGGTAATTAAATCGACCGCTTTTTGCTGGCGCACCAGCAGCGGCGGCAGCGCTTTTTCAGGGTCGGTGTGCTGGGTAAGCAGGCTGTATTTAGCTTCGCAATAATCTGCCAGTTCACGGTACAGCAGACTTAGTGACTCGCGCAGCGGTTGTTCGCGCCAGATCCAGAACCAAAACCAGTTAAACAATCCGTACCAGAGAGTGCCCAACGCATAGATGAGCAACGGTTCCCAGACTGGCATGTATCCCGCCAGACTGAGGGTAAAAATGGCGGCGAGCAGCGATGCGGGAAGCAATTTTGCGTGCAATGGCCCCAGCTCAGCAGTGACGCCAAGTACCAGCGTTAGTCCAGTCAGCAAAAAGGGCAAGGGAACATCTTTTGCCAGTAACAGCTGTGTCAGCAAGCTACAGGTGGCAAACAGCGACGCACCAATGATTAAGCGTTTGAAAAAACGTTTATGAGGCGTATCAAGGCCCGCAATATTGCAACAAGCAGGAACGAGGGAGAAGAGCAGACCGAATCGTAATTCGCCAAGCATTAACCCAACGGCCACGGGCAAACATAGCACTAGCGTTTGTCGTAGTGCATAGTTGATATCGGGGTGATAAATCAGTCTGCGCCACATCGGGGGAAACAAAATGGCGCGCTACTCAGTAACGCGCCACTCCGACGGGATTAACGAGTGCCGTAAACGACGATGGTTTTACCGTGTGCGGAGATCAGGTTCTGATCTTCCAGCATCTTCAGAATGCGTCCCACGGTTTCACGAGAACAGCCGACAATCTGACCGATTTCCTGACGGGTAATTTTGATTTGCATACCGTCCGGGTGAGTCATGGCATCCGGTTGTTTTGCCAGGTTCAGCAGAGTCTGTGCAATGCGGCCCGTCACGTCGAGGAACGCCAGGTTGCCCACTTTCTCTGAAGTGACTTGCAGACGACGCGCCATCTGTGCAGACAGACGCATCAGAATGTCCGGGTTTACCTGAATCAATTGGCGAAATTTTTTGTACGAAATTTCAGCCACTTCACAGGCGGTTTTCGCACGTACCCATGCGCTACGTTCCTGGCCCTCTTCAAACAGGCCCAGTTCGCCAATAAAATCACCCTGATTCAGATAGGAGAGGATCATTTCTTTACCCTCTTCGTCTTTGATCAGCACTGCCACAGAGCCTTTAACGATGTAGTACAGCGTTTCCGCTTTTTCACCCTGGTGAATAAGCGTGCTCTTGGATGGGTACTTATGAATGTGGCAATGAGACAAGAACCATTCGAGAGTCGGGTCTGTTTGCGGTTTGCCAAGCACCATGCGCGGTTATCCTCTGTTATAAGCTTTCTCCAGAGCCAGATAACGCCGCTGTCTCTGGATTGCCGAAATATGCTTCCCGCTACCTGGGAAGGGGCTATCAACTGTACTGCACGGTAATGTGACGTCCTTTGCATACATGCAGTACATCAATGTATTACTGTAGCATCCTGACTGTTTTAGCATAGCTTTCGCTTTGTGTCTCCTGGTGTCTCGCTTCAGCATGACCCAGGTCGCCTTCCGTTGCGCGATTTGGTTAGTACGCGTACTCTGTCAGGAAAATTGACGCAGTGGAGTAGCAAAAATGCAAGCGCGAGTGAAGTGGGTCGAAGGGTTAACTTTTCTGGGCGAATCCGCCTCTGGTCACCAGATTTTAATGGACGGCAACTCAGGCGATAAAGCGCCAAGTCCGATGGAAATGGTGTTGATGGCGGCGGGGGGCTGTAGCGCCATCGATGTGGTTTCTATCCTGCAAAAGGGGCGTCAGGATGTGGTCGATTGTGAAGTAAAATTGACCTCTGAACGCCGCGAAGAGGCACCACGCCTGTTTACGCACATTAATCTGCATTTTATCGTCACCGGTCGCGACCTGAAAGACGCAGCGGTTTCGCGTGCGGTAGATCTCTCTGCCGAGAAATATTGTTCAGTGGCGTTGATGCTGGAAAAAGCGGTGAATATTACTCACTCGTATGAAGTGGTTGCCGCGTGATTTGATGTCAGGAGTACGATGCCGGATAATTGTTTATCCGGCATATTAGCAGAGTTACTCGATTTTCTTTCCTTCCATCAATCGTTGCACCAGTGGCAGCATAATTAACTCCATTGCCAGACCCATTTTACCGCCCGGCACCACTAATGTATTGATGTGGGAAATGAATGAGCCCTGCAACATCGCCAGCAGCCAGGGGAAATCGATCCCTTCCAGATTACGAAAATGGATCACCACAAAGCTTTCATCCAGCGACGGGATAGCTTTTGCCGCGAACGGGTTTGAGGTGTCAACGGTGGGGACGCGCTGGAAGTTAAGATGGGTGCGGGAAAACTGCGGTGTGATGTAGTTGATATAGTCTTCCATTGAGCGCACTACTGAGTCCATCACTGCTTCTCGTGAGTGCCCGCGCTCGCTGGTGTCGCGGATCAGTTTTTGAATCCACTCAAGGTTAACGATAGGCACCACGCCAACCAGTAAATCCACATGCTGCGCAACGTTATGATGTGGCGTGACGACGCCACCGTGTAGCCCTTCATAAAACAGTACATCAGTGGGTTCCGGTAAAGGTTGCCATGGGGTGAATGTTCCCGGCACCTGATTCCACGGTACGGCTTCGTCGTACGTATGCAGATATTTGCGTGATTTTCCTTTGCCGCTCTGACCGTATTCAATGAAGGTTTGTTCCAGCAGGCCGAAGTCGTTAGCTTCGGGGCCAAAGTAGCTGATATGCCGCCCGGCATCACGCGCCTTGCGGATCGCCATGTCCATTTCCGGGCGCGTGTAACGGTGAAAACTGTCGCCTTCCACCTCAGCTGCATGCAGATTTAACTGCGCGAATATTTTACGAAACGCGAGACTGGTGGTGGTGGTCCCCGCGCCGCTGGATCCTGTTACCGCAATGACCGGATGTTTGGCAGACATAGTAACTCCATGACTTAGCTATCATTATTATCTCGTCCGCCGACGGCTGCAGGTTATTCGCGAAACTGACTGCGCGGCATGATATTGACCGTTTCGTGCAGCTCCGACCATACCAGCACCGCTTCTCCGCACTGTAGCTGGCGTTTGACGTCGGCGACTTTCTGTTCAAGTGTACGCTCATGTTCACCATAATCGGTGCCTTCGCGTAACACAAAACTTTCAATTAAATTTTCCAGCGTTTCGGGGGAGAGTTCTTGCCACGGAATCAACATGATTTCGCCTCCAGATACGTTGTTAACCAGTCAGGAATGCGTGACTCCAGCCACATTTGCGGATGAAATAATGTACCGCCAAGAAAGCCAACATGACCACCATGTTCAGTCAGTTGATACTCCACCTGCGGGGGGAGATTTTCCGGTTTCGGGATCACCTGATGATCCATAAACGGATCGTCTTTGGCGTGAATAATCAGTGTCGGTTTGGCGATCTGGTTCAGCATCGGCATGGCGCTACACTGACGATAATAGTCGATAGCGTCAGCGTAGCCGTGAATTCTGGCGGTGATCAGATCGTCAAATTCACGGATGCGACGTACCGATTTTAACTGTGCGAGATTAATCGGCAGCGTACCGGGATAGGCTGCCAGTTTGCGCGCAGCATTGGCTTTTAACAGGTTCAGCAAGTAACGCTGATAAACGCGGGAAAAGCCCTTTTCCATATGATAACTACAGGCTTCCAGCATAAATGGCGCGGAGACAATTACCGCTGCATCAATCGGGAGGTTATTACCTTCTTTTGCCAGCAAACAGGCGAGCATATTACCGCCGAGCGAATAGCCGACGGCAGCCGTTGGCGCATGTCCAAATTCGCGCTGCAGCCAGCGTAAAAACCAGCTGGCGTCTTCGGTTTCGCCCGAATGGTAAATGCGGTGCATACGGTTTGGTTCACCGCTGCATCCGCGAAAATGCATCACCACGCCCAGCCAGCCGCGTTTTTGCGCCGCCTCGACCAGACCGTGGGCGTAAGGGCTATTGAGGCTGCCCTCCAGCCCGTGAAACACCACTAAACGCGGTTTCTGTTTCGCCTGGGCAGGGTCTTCACTCCATGCGAGATCGACAAAATCGCCGTCGGGCAACTCCAGTCGCTGCCAGTGCGGGGTGAATTTCACCTTGCGACGAAACAGACGCGGCAGCATGGTTTGCAGATGACAATTGCTAAAGCCGCGCATAGGGGTGAATTCAGCACTGCTGCTGAATTCATTGGCATCGGTCGTCGTTATCTGCGCCATCAGTTGCTTTGGCCTTCCAGCAGCATCTGCTCAAGCTGCTCCTGGGCTTCCAGCCACGCCATTTCGCACTCTTCCAGGCCGGATTTGGCGCTGGCTTGCTGTTGCAGGCAGGCGGTCAACTCCGCTTTACGGCTTTGATCGTACAGTTCGCTGTCGCCGAGTTTCTCTTCCGCCTGCGCCAGTTGCGCGTTCAGCTTCTCCATCTCTTTTTCCAGACGGGCGATTTCTTTACGCAGTGGCTGGGTTTGCGCACGCAGCTCCGCTTCCCGACGCTTCTGGTCTTTACGTGCCTGGGCGCTGTTCGCGTTCTCTTTTGGCGCGTCGTCGGTCTGGTTTTCCTGCTTTTGAACGTCGCTCAACCACTGTTGATAATCTTCCAGATCGCCGTCGAACGGTTCGACTTTACGATCGTGAACCAGATAGAGATCGTCAGTGGTGGAACGCAACAAATGGCGGTCGTGCGAAACGACAACCAATGCGCCTTCAAACTCGATTAACGCTTCAGTCAGTGCCTGGCGCATGTCGAGGTCAAGGTGGTTAGTCGGTTCGTCGAGCAGCAGTAGATTCGGACGCTGCCAGACGATTAATGCCAGCACCAGGCGGGCTTTTTCCCCACCGGAGAAACGGCGCGTTTCTTCCGTCACTTTATCGCCCTGGAAACCAAAGCCGCCGAGGTAATCACGCAGTTTTTGTTCTAGTTCCTGCGGTGCTAAACGTGCCAGATGTTGAATAGGCGATTCGTCGGCGCGCAGGTATTCAAGTTGATGCTGGGCGAAGTAACCGAGTTTGATCCCTTTCGCCAGGCCAATTTCACCGCTGACAGGCGCAAGTTCTCCGGCTAACAGTTTGATTAATGTCGATTTACCCGCGCCATTGCGTCCTAACAGACCAATGCGCGAACCTGGCACCAGATTCAGTTTAATCGAGTCGAGAATAATGCGATCGCCATAACCTGCGCTGACCTTTTCCATTTTCAACAACGGATTAGGCAGGCTTTCCGGCGCGCGGAAGCTAAAACGGAACGGGTTGTCGACGTGCGCTGGGGCAATCAGCTCCATACGCTCGAGCATCTTAATACGGCTCTGGGCCTGCTTCGCTTTGGTGGCTTTGGCACGGAAACGGTCGATATAACTTTGCAGATGTGCCACGCGCTCTTGCTGGCTTTCATACATCGCCTGTTGCTGCGCCAGACGGGTGGCGCGCTGTACTTCAAACGAGCTGTAGTTGCCGGTGTACTCGAACATGTTTTGTTGTTCGATATGAATAATTTTATCAACGATCGGATCGAGGAAGTCTCGGTCGTGGGAGATCAGGATCAGCGCGCCCTGATAGCTCTTCAGCCATTTTTCCAGCCAGATAACAGCATCGAGATCGAGGTGGTTAGTTGGTTCGTCGAGCAGCAGCAAGTCTGAACGGCAAATCAGCGCCTGGGCGAGGTTGAGACGCATACGCCAGCCACCGGAGAAATCACTTACCGGGCGCTCCAGTTGTTCATTGCTGAAACCGAGGCCGTGCAGTAGGCTGGCGGCGCGGGAGCGAATACTCCATGCGTCAATAGCATCCAGCTTGCCATGAATGGTCGCAATGGCGTGCCCGTCGTTACGTTCGTTGGCGTCGTGTAGCTGCGCTTCCAGTTGACGATATTCACGGTCGCCGTCAATGACATATTCCAGCGCCGCTTGCGGTAGCGCTGGTGTTTCCTGATTCACCCACGCCAGTTGCCAGCTTCCCGGAAAGGTGTAGCTGCCGCCGTCGGCGCTGATTTCATTTTTCAGCAATGCCAGCAGGGTAGATTTACCACAGCCGTTTTTACCCACCAGGCCGACTTTCTGCCCGGGGTTGATGGTGGCGGTGGCATTATCCAGCAGGACGCGCACGCCGCGACGAATTTGTAACGAGGAGAAAACAATCATAAGGCGCCGTATGTTCAGACTATGTTAACTTATCATTATGATAATGTAATGTATGGGCGAGCTGCCGCACCGGGCGCAATGGTAGCCCAAAACAGCGACTATACACAAAAACCATACCGGGAGGGGGATGATGTCTCAGCCAGCGAAAGTTTTGCTGCTGTATGCCCATCCGGAATCTCAGGACTCGGTGGCAAACCGGGTACTGCTTAAACCGGCCACGCAGCTCAGCAATGTTACCGTGCACGACCTTTATGCGCACTATCCCGATTTTTTTATTGATATCCCCCGTGAGCAGGCATTACTGCGCGAGCACGAGGTGATTGTCTTTCAGCACCCTCTTTATACCTATAGCTGCCCGGCGCTACTGAAAGAGTGGCTGGACCGGGTATTAAGCCGTGGTTTTGCCAGCGGACCGGGGGGAAACCAACTGGCGGGAAAGTACTGGCGTAGCGTGATTACCACCGGCGAGCCGGAAAGTGCTTACCGTTATGACGCGTTGAATCGCTACCCGATGAGTGATGTTCTGCGCCCCTTTGAACTGGCGGCGGGGATGTGCCGGATGCATTGGTTAAGCCCCATCATTATTTACTGGGCGAGACGGCAAAGCGCACAGGAGCTGGCAAGTCACGCCAGAGCCTACGGTGACTGGCTGGCAAATCCGCTGTCTCCAGGAGGCTGCTGATGGAAGGTTCCGATTTTTTACTCGCAGGAGTGCTGTTTCTCTTCGCGGCGGTGGCTGCGGTGCCGTTGGCATCGCGGCTGGGTATTGGCGCTGTGTTGGGATATTTGCTGGCAGGGATTGCAATTGGCCCGTGGGGGCTGGGGTTTATTAGCGACGTCGATGAGATCCTCCACTTTTCGGAACTCGGCGTGGTGTTCCTGATGTTTATCATCGGCCTTGAGTTGAATCCCTCCAAGCTTTGGCAACTGCGGCGTTCGATTTTTGGCGTAGGCGCGGCACAGGTGCTGTTAAGCGCGGCGTTGCTGGCGGGATTATTGATGCTGACGGATTTCGCCTGGCAGGCGGCGGTGGTCGGTGGCATTGGCCTTGCGATGTCTTCAACTGCAATGGCGTTGCAATTGATGCGTGAGAAAGGGATGAATCGCAGCGAATCCGGCCAGTTAGGTTTCTCGGTACTGCTGTTTCAGGATCTGGCGGTGATCCCGGCACTGGCGTTAGTACCGCTGCTGGCGGGATCGGCAGATGAACATTTTGACTGGATGAAGATCGGCATGAAGGTGCTGGCGTTTGTCGGCATGCTGATTGGGGGGCGCTATTTACTGCGTCCGGTATTCCGTTTTATTGCTGCTTCTGGCGTGCGGGAAGTGTTCACTGCCGCGACGCTGCTGCTGGTGTTGGGTTCCGCATTGTTTATGGATGCGCTGGGGTTGTCGATGGCGCTCGGTACGTTTATTGCTGGCGTCCTGCTGGCGGAAAGTGAATATCGCCATGAACTGGAAACGGCTATCGATCCCTTCAAAGGCTTGCTGCTCGGACTGTTTTTTATCTCTGTCGGCATGTCGCTCAACCTCGGGGTGCTTTATACCCATCTGTTGTGGGTAGTGATAAGCGTGGTTGTGCTGGTGGCGGTGAAAATTCTCGTGCTGTATTTGCTGGCGCGGCTGTATGGCGTGCGTAGCTCAGAGCGGATGCAGTTTGCTGGCGTGTTGAGTCAGGGCGGTGAGTTTGCCTTTGTCCTCTTTTCTACTGCTTCTTCACAACGCTTATTCCAGGGCGACCAGATGGCGCTATTGCTGGTGACGGTGACGCTTTCCATGATGACCACGCCGCTGCTGATGAAGCTGGTGGATAAATGGCTATCCCGCCAGTTTAACGGACCGGAAGAAGAAGACGAAAAACCGTGGGTCAACGATGATAAACCGCAGGTGATTGTCGTGGGCTTCGGACGTTTTGGTCAGGTGATTGGTCGCTTGTTGATGGCCAATAAAATGCGCATTACCGTGCTGGAGCGGGATATCAGCGCCGTTAACCTGATGCGCAAATATGGCTACAAAGTGTATTACGGTGATGCCACGCAAGTAGATCTTTTACGTTCTGCGGGTGCAGAGGCCGCAGAGTCAATCGTCATTACCTGTAACGAACCGGAAGACACCATGAAGCTGGTGGAGATTTGCCAGCAACACTTCCCGCATTTGCATATTCTTGCGCGAGCGCGCGGACGTGTGGAGGCGCATGAGTTATTACAGGCAGGGGTGACGCAGTTTTCTCGTGAAACATTCTCCAGTGCGTTAGAGCTGGGGCGCAAGACGCTGGTCACGCTTGGCATGCATCCACATCAGGCGCAGCGGGCGCAACTGCATTTTCGCCGCCTGGATATGCGGATGTTGCGGGAGCTCATACCAATGCATGCCGATACCGTACAAATTTCTCGCGCCAGGGAAGCCCGACGCGAACTGGAAGAGATTTTCCAGCGTGAAATGCAACAAGAACGACGCCAGCTGGACGGCTGGGATGAATTTGAGTAGAGGGTAAAGATGGCAATCCGAAAACGTTTTATTGCGGGCGCAAAATGCCCGGCCTGTCAGGCGCAGGATTCAATGGCGATGTGGCGCGAAAATAATATTGATATTGTTGAATGTGTTAAGTGCGGACATCAGATGCGAGAAGCAGACAAAGAAGCCCGCGATCACGTTCGCAAAGATGAGCAAGTGATCGGGATTTTTCATCCGGACTAGCGATATGCGCCGAGATTTTTTAAGCTAGTGAGTACACGGCTGCAGAATTCCGCTACAATCTGCGCCACTATTCTTCCCATGCTCAGGAGATATCATGAAAGTAGCAAAAGACCTGGTGGTCAGCCTGGCCTATCAGGTACGTACAGAAGACGGTGTGTTGGTTGATGAGTCTCCGGTGAGTGCGCCGCTGGACTACCTGCATGGTCACGGTTCCCTGATCTCTGGCCTGGAAACGGCGCTGGAAGGTCATGAAGTTGGCGACAAATTTGATGTCGCTGTTGGTGCGAACGACGCTTATGGTCAGTACGACGAAAACCTGGTGCAACGCGTTCCTAAAGACGTATTTATGGGCGTTGATGAACTGCAGGTTGGTATGCGTTTCCTGGCTGAAACCGACCAGGGTCCGGTACCGGTTGAAATCACTGCGGTTGAAGACGATCACGTCGTGGTTGATGGTAACCACATGCTGGCCGGTCAGAACCTGAAATTCAACGTTGAAGTTGTGGCGATTCGCGAAGCGACTGAAGAAGAGCTGGCTCATGGCCACGTTCACGGTGCGCACGATCATCACCACGATCACGACCACGACGGTTGCTGCGGTGGTCATGGCCACGATCACGGTCATGAACACGGTGGCGAAGGCTGCTGCGGCGGTAAAGGTAACGGCGGTTGCGGTTGCCACTAATACCGAAAAAGTGACAAAAAAGCGGGGAATCCCCGCTTTTTTTACGCCTCAATAATGTGGCGGTGGCGTTTCTTCAGCCTGCGACGCGATGTTCGACGGCTGGCTGGCTTTTAGCTTCTCGGTCAGCAGACGCAGATGATCGCGCAGTTTCGCCATCTCCATTTCATGAGCGGTCACCGTGACGTTCAGTTCTTCAATGGTGATTTCCTGAAAAGCCAGTCGGCTCTCCAGCTCTGCCAGGCGTGCTTCCAATGATAAATCCTGCATGATTCACCTCTTTTGTCGAATGGTCGCCGCGGATTCTACTTAACTTTGCTGCCTGAGACAGCACTCATTTCGCGGTCATCGAAACTAATTTAAACAAAAAGAGTCTGAAAATAGATGATAATAGGGCGTGTCTGTATGTAGATTTGTTCGACAACGCTTTATAGTACCCTTCTGATAATAGTTAACCCTGGGGTGAGATGCCCCGATCCTGGAGATATGGATGAAATCACTGTTTAAAGTAACGCTGCTGGCGACTACAATGGCCGTTGCCCTGCATGCACCAATCACTTTTGCTGCTGAAGCTGCAAAACCTGCGACAACTGCTGACAGCAAAGCAGCGTTCAAAAATGACGATCAGAAATCAGCTTATGCGCTGGGTGCTTCGCTGGGTCGTTACATGGAAAACTCTCTAAAAGAACAAGAAAAACTGGGCATCAAACTGGATAAAGATCAGCTGATCGCTGGTGTTCAGGATGCATTTGCTGATAAGAGCAAACTCTCCGATCAAGAGATCGAACAGACACTGCAAGCATTCGAAGCTCGCGTGAAGTCTTCTGCTCAGGCGAAGATGGAAAAAGACGCGGCAGATAACGAAGCGAAAGGTAAAGAGTACCGCGAGAAATTTGCCAAAGAGAAAGGTGTTAAAACCTCTTCAACTGGTCTGGTTTATCAGGTAGTAGAAGCCGGTAAAGGCGAAGCACCGAAAGACAGCGATACTGTTGTCGTGAACTACAAGGGTACGCTGATCGACGGTAAAGAGTTCGACAACTCTTACACCCGTGGTGAACCGCTCTCTTTCCGTCTGGACGGTGTTATTCCGGGTTGGACAGAAGGTCTGAAGAACATCAAGAAAGGCGGTAAGATCAAACTGGTTATTCCACCAGAACTGGCTTACGGCAAAGCGGGTGTTCCGGGGATCCCACCGAATTCTACCCTGGTGTTTGACGTAGAGCTGCTGGATGTGAAACCAGCGCCGAAGGCTGATGCAAAGCCGGAAGCTGATGCGAAAGCCGCAGATTCTGCTAAAAAATAAGCATTAAGAACCGCCGCCTGACCAGGCGGCGGTTTTTTTATTACAGGCCGGATATAATTAGTGCTGGAAAGCGGAACCTCCGCTGTATTAATTTAGTTACCCGCATCATTAATGAGCCTGCCCTGAAAAGTTAACGACAGGCTCCTGAAAAGGAGTGTTTTTTTTCATGTCCAGGTCGCTTTTAACCAACGAAACCAGTGAGTTGGATTTACTGGATCAACGTCCTTTCGACCAGACCGATTTTGATATTCTGAAATCCTACGAAGCGGTGGTGGACGGGTTAGCGATGCTTATTGGCTCCCACTGTGAAATCGTTTTGCACTCTTTGCAGGATCTAAAATGTTCAGCCATACGCATTGCTAACGGTGAACATACAGGCCGGAAGATTGGTTCGCCAATTACCGACCTGGCGCTACGTATGCTGCACGATATGACGGGAGCGGATAGCAGCGTTTCTAAATGCTACTTTACTCGCGCCAAAAGCGGCGTATTAATGAAGTCCCTGACTATCGCGATTCGTAACCGCGAACAGCGTGTAATTGGTCTGCTGTGCATCAATATGAATCTTGATGTTCCCTTCTCGCAGATTATGAGCACTTTTGTGCCGCCAGAAACCCCGGATGTCGGTTCAAGCGTCAACTTTGCCTCTTCTGTTGAAGATCTGGTTACCCAAACGCTGGAGTTCACCATCGAAGAAGTGAATGCCGATCGCAATGTTTCTAATAACGCCAAAAATCGTCAGATCGTGCTGAATCTCTACGAGAAAGGGATCTTCGATATTAAAGATGCGATCAACCAGGTTGCTGACCGTCTGAACATCTCCAAACATACTGTCTATCTCTATATCCGCCAGTTCAAGAGCGGTGATTTCCAGGGGCAAGATAAGTAATGCGTTTTGCCATCGTGGTGACCGGACCAGCATACGGTACGCAACAGGCGAGTAGTGCTTTTCAGTTTGCGCAGGCGCTGATAGCTGAAGGCCATGAGTTAAGCAGCGTCTTTTTCTATCGGGAAGGGGTCTATAACGCTAACCAATTGACCTCACCGGCAAGCGACGAATTTGACCTTGTGCGTGGCTGGCAACAGTTGAATACGCAACATGGTGTGGCGCTGAATATCTGCGTAGCGGCAGCATTACGCCGTGGTGTTGTTGATGAAACGGAGGCCGGAAGACTGGGGCTGGCTTCGTCAAACCTTCAGCCGGGATTTACCTTAAGTGGACTTGGCGCGCTGGCGGAAGCCTCGCTGACCTGTGACAGGGTGGTACAGTTCTGATGAAACGAATTGCGTTTGTTTTTTCTACTGCGCCTCATGGTACCGCTGCAGGCCGGGAAGGTTTAGATGCTTTACTGGCAACTTCCGCATTAACTGACGATCTGGCTGTCTTCTTTATTGCTGATGGCGTTTTTCAGCTGTTGCCAGGACAAAAGCCCGATGCAGTGCTGGCGCGTGATTACATTGCCACTTTTAAATTGTTGGGTCTGTACGACATTGAACAGTGCTGGGTTTGTGCGGCTTCACTGCGCGAACGCGGGTTAGATCCGCAGACCCCCTTTGTTGTCGAAGCCACGCCGCTCGAAGCAGATGCCTTACGCCGCGAACTCGCCAACTACGATGTTATTTTGAGGTTTTGAGGCGTTTATGCTGCACACATTACATCGTTCACCCTGGCTGACGGATTTTGCTGCGCTGTTGCGTCTACTCTGTGAAGGCGACGAACTGCTATTATTGCAAGATGGTGTAACTGCCGCAGTTGACGGTAACCGCTACCTTGAAAGTCTGCGTAATGCCCCCATTAAGGTCTATGCCCTGAACGAAGACCTTATTGCCCGCGGTTTGACTGGTCAAATTTCGAACGACATCATTCCCATTGACTATACTGATTTCGTCAGACTTACGGTTAAGCACTCCAGCCAGATGGCCTGGTGATGGCGGGATCGTTGTATATTTCTTGACACCTTTTCGGCATCGCCCTAAAATTCGGCGTCCTCATATTGTGTGAGGACGTTTTATTACGTGTTTACGAAGCAAAAGCTAAAACCAGGAGCTATTTAATGGCAACAGTTAACCAGCTGGTACGCAAACCACGTGCTCGCAAAGTTGCGAAAAGCAACGTGCCTGCGCTGGAAGCATGCCCGCAAAAACGTGGCGTATGTACTCGTGTATATACTACCACTCCTAAAAAACCGAACTCCGCGCTGCGTAAAGTATGCCGTGTTCGTCTGACTAACGGTTTCGAAGTGACTTCCTACATCGGTGGTGAAGGTCACAACCTGCAGGAGCACTCCGTGATCCTGATCCGTGGCGGTCGTGTTAAAGACCTCCCGGGTGTTCGTTACCACACCGTACGTGGTGCGCTTGACTGCTCCGGCGTTAAAGACCGTAAGCAGGCTCGTTCCAAGTATGGCGTGAAGCGTCCTAAGGCTTAATGGTTCTCCGTTAAGTAAGGCCAAACGTTTTAACTTAAATGTCAAACTAAACTCGTAGAGTTTTGGACAATCCTGAATTAACAACGGAGTATTTCCATGCCACGTCGTCGCGTCATTGGTCAGCGTAAAATTCTGCCGGATCCGAAGTTCGGATCAGAACTGCTGGCTAAATTTGTAAATATCCTGATGGTAGATGGTAAAAAATCTACTGCTGAATCTATCGTATACAGCGCGCTGGAGACCCTGGCTCAGCGCTCTGGTAAATCTGAACTGGAAGCATTCGAAGTAGCTCTCGAAAACGTGCGCCCGACTGTAGAAGTTAAGTCTCGCCGCGTTGGTGGTTCTACTTATCAGGTACCAGTTGAAGTCCGTCCGGTTCGTCGTAATGCTCTGGCAATGCGTTGGATCGTTGAAGCTGCTCGTAAACGCGGTGATAAATCCATGGCTCTGCGCCTGGCGAACGAACTTTCTGATGCTGCAGAAAACAAAGGTACTGCAGTTAAGAAACGTGAAGACGTTCACCGTATGGCCGAAGCCAACAAGGCGTTCGCACACTACCGTTGGTAATCCCTTCGGAGTTTTAGTCACCAGGCGGGCGCTTCCAGTAAGCAGCCCGCTTTGGGCTACTTAAATTGAACGCCTAAAAGATAAACGAGGAAACAAATGGCTCGTACAACACCCATCGCACGCTACCGTAACATCGGTATCAGTGCGCACATCGACGCCGGTAAAACCACTACTACCGAACGTATTCTGTTCTACACCGGTGTAAACCATAAAATCGGTGAAGTTCATGACGGCGCTGCAACCATGGACTGGATGGAGCAGGAGCAGGAACGTGGTATTACCATCACTTCCGCTGCGACTACTGCATTCTGGTCTGGTATGGCTAAGCAGTATGAGCCGCATCGCATCAACATCATCGACACCCCGGGGCACGTTGACTTCACAATCGAAGTAGAACGTTCCATGCGTGTTCTCGATGGTGCGGTAATGGTTTACTGCGCAGTTGGTGGTGTTCAGCCGCAGTCTGAAACCGTATGGCGTCAGGCAAACAAATATAAAGTTCCGCGCATTGCGTTCGTTAACAAAATGGACCGCATGGGTGCGAACTTCCTGAAAGTTGTTAACCAGATCAAAACCCGTCTGGGCGCGAACCCGGTTCCGCTGCAGCTGGCGATTGGTGCTGAAGAACATTTCACCGGTGTTGTTGACCTGGTGAAAATGAAAGCTATCAACTGGAACGACGCTGACCAGGGCGTAACCTTCGAATACGAAGATATCCCGGCAGACATGGTTGAACTGGCTAACGAATGGCACCAGAACCTGATCGAATCCGCAGCTGAAGCTTCTGAAGAGCTGATGGAAAAATACCTGGGTGGTGAAGAACTGACTGAAGAAGAGATTAAAGGTGCTCTGCGTCAGCGCGTTCTGAACAACGAAATCATCCTGGTAACCTGTGGTTCTGCGTTCAAGAACAAAGGTGTTCAGGCGATGCTGGATGCGGTAATTGATTACCTGCCATCCCCGGTTGACGTACCTGCGATCAACGGTATCCTGGACGACGGTAAAGATACTCCGGCTGAACGTCACGCAAGTGATGACGAGCCGTTCTCTGCTCTGGCGTTCAAAATCGCTACCGACCCGTTTGTTGGTAACCTGACCTTCTTCCGTGTTTACTCCGGTGTGGTTAACTCTGGTGATACCGTACTGAACTCCGTGAAAGCTGCACGTGAGCGTTTCGGTCGTATCGTTCAGATGCACGCTAACAAACGTGAAGAGATCAAAGAAGTTCGCGCGGGCGACATCGCTGCTGCTATCGGTCTGAAAGACGTAACCACTGGTGACACTCTGTGTGACCCGGATGCGCCGATCATTCTGGAACGTATGGAATTCCCTGAGCCGGTAATCTCCATCGCAGTTGAACCGAAAACCAAAGCTGACCAGGAAAAAATGGGTCTGGCTCTGGGCCGTCTGGCTAAAGAAGACCCGTCTTTCCGCGTATGGACTGACGAAGAATCTAACCAGACCATCATCGCGGGTATGGGCGAACTGCACCTCGACATCATCGTTGACCGTATGAAGCGTGAATTCAACGTTGAAGCGAACGTAGGTAAACCGCAGGTTGCTTACCGTGAAACTATCCGCCAGAAAGTTACCGATGTTGAAGGTAAACACGCGAAACAGTCTGGTGGTCGTGGTCAGTATGGTCATGTTGTTATCGACATGTACCCGCTGGAGCCGGGTTCAAACCCGAAAGGCTACGAGTTCATCAACGACATTAAAGGTGGTGTAATCCCTGGCGAATACATCCCGGCCGTTGATAAAGGTATCCAGGAACAGCTGAAAGCAGGTCCGCTGGCAGGCTACCCGGTAGTAGACATGGGTATTCGTCTGCACTTCGGTTCTTACCATGACGTTGACTCCTCTGAACTGGCGTTTAAACTGGCTGCTTCTATCGCCTTTAAAGAAGGCTTTAAGAAAGCGAAACCAGTTCTGCTTGAGCCGATCATGAAGGTTGAAGTAGAAACTCCGGAAGAGAACACCGGTGACGTTATCGGTGACTTGAGCCGTCGTCGTGGTATGCTCAAAGGTCAGGAATCTGAAGTTACTGGCGTTAAGATCCACGCTGAAGTACCGCTGTCTGAAATGTTCGGATATGCAACTCAGCTGCGTTCTCTGACCAAAGGTCGTGCATCATACACCATGGAATTCCTGAAGTATGATGAAGCGCCGAGTAACGTTGCTCAGGCCGTAATTGAAGCCCGTGGTAAATAAGCCTAAGGGTTAATACCAAAGTCCCGTGCTCTCTCCTGAAGGGGAGAGCACTATAGTAAGGAATATAGCCGTGTCTAAAGAAAAATTTGAACGTACAAAACCGCACGTTAACGTTGGTACTATCGGCCACGTTGACCACGGTAAAACTACTCTGACCGCTGCAATCACCACCGTACTGGCTAAAACCTACGGCGGTGCTGCTCGTGCATTCGACCAGATCGATAACGCGCCGGAAGAAAAAGCTCGTGGTATCACCATCAACACTTCTCACGTTGAATATGACACCCCGACCCGTCACTACGCACACGTAGACTGCCCGGGGCACGCCGACTATGTTAAAAACATGATCACCGGTGC
>NZ_PTRH01000013.1:0-115188 GCF_002965045.1 Escherichia sp. MOD1-EC6300
CCTGATGCAGGTAGCCAGTGAGCATATTGCGCCGCTTCAGGATGCTGCAGATCTGGAAATTGCAACGGAGGAAGAAACCTCATTGCTGGAAGCCTGGAAAAAGTATCGGGTGTTGCTGAACCGTGTTGATACATCAACTGCACCTGATATTGAGTGGCCTGTAATACCTGAAGTTTAAAATAAAAGCCCGCTTAAAATATCGCGGGCTTCGAAATATAAATGTATTTTCAGAGGCTAGAGCTTAGGATATCTCAGCGGCAATTAACTTATGAGGGATAGCTAAATACCAGAAGATAATTAGTTTTTACTATTTATCTTTGTTTGTGGTTCTCCTTCAGCAAGCTCAGCGCCAGTGACAGGATTGATGTCTTCATGGGATTTCAACCTTGTTGCCATAGCTTTTATCATAGCTTCTTGCTTGGTCGAAAGATTTATCGAGGCCTTCCCATCCCCACCGTCAACCGCTGGAACTGGATCGGAAACATAGTCAAAGTTTTCATCACTGTTCCAACTACCTCTGACGTCTTCACCTTCTGACATGTTGTAATATACGTTTTTGTATTTCTCAATTGGTGGTAATTTTCCTGGTGGAAAGGTGTTACGAATTGAATGTAATGCTTTTTCAAATGAAAGCATGTGTGCTGCTTCCCTGGTCATTAAAAATGCCAGAGTGTCTTTTACTCCAGGATCATCAGTAACATTAATGAGACGTTCGTAAATGATCTTTGCCCGAGCTTCAGCTGCAATATTTGAACGAAGATCGGCCGTGACTTCGCCAATAGTATCAACATAAGCTGCAGTCCAGGGTACTCCAGCTGAATTAGTTAATGCTGGGCCTCCTCCGTAGAGGAGAGAAGTTATATGGCTGTCATTGCCATTTTGAGTTAAGGAACGGTAAAGCTCAGCTTCATTCTCAGTTCCTTCAGCAAGTGCTCCTTTTGCACCTTTGTTGAGCATACCAACAAGAGAACCAATAATTTCGAGATGACTTAGTTCTTCTGTTGCTATGTCCATCAGCATATCCCTTCGGCCTGCATCTTCATCACTTAAGCCTTGAGTGAAGTATCGGCATGCTGCTGCAAGCTCACCCTGTGGCCCGCCGAATTGTTCTAAAAGTAGATTAGCTAAGCCTGGGTTTGGCTCACTTACACGTACTGTATATTGAAGTTTTTTCACGTGTCTAAACATAATGCCTCCTCAAAAGAATTATTTTTTGGCTTCAACTCCATCAATTTCAGATCTGACCATGAATTGCTCAGTGGTGTCAGGAATATGGTTAAGAAGCCATTCAGCCATTTGTTTTTCTTCATTAAGAATTGCTTCAATAATGGGTACTGAAGCTGTATCACCCGCATTTTTGGCTGCTGCGAGAAGAGATGTGTAACACGCAATTTCAAATTGTTCGAACACATAGCCACTGATCGAACCTTTGACAATTTCATCAGATGGAAAAATTCCACCAATGGATTGCCCAAACGCGGCCATTTTACTCATAGAGTCTTTAATGACAGAGCGCGAAATATTATTACGATCAAGTATGCTTTCAAGCTGTGAAAGCTGGTTCTTTGTTTCGCTAATGTGCTGCTCAATTCTGGAACGTAACTCTGGATAGTTTTCTATCCGGCTGGCCATAGACTCAAGCATTTTTTCAGCTTGTTTCTCCATCGCATGTGCATCACGAAGCCAGTCATGGTAATGTTCAATTCTATTCATAATCTGTTTATCCTAAAAGAAATTGAAGTCTATAGTTCAGGAGTTATCCTGAGCTTTTTTATTAACGTTATTAAATGCCAGATCTGTTAATTTGACATCAGTAGCTTTTTCCTCTTCCAGTGTTTCTTTCAGGAGTTTAGCCGCTTTTTTATATCCTAATTGCTCAGCGAGTGTTACCAAAGTGCCATAACTGGCAATTTCATAGTGCTCTACTTTTTGTGCTGCAGCAATCAATGCTGCATCACGTACTTCATTTTTATCAGTGCTTTCAATTACCTCATTCGCCTCTTCGATAAGTCCTTCCATTGCGGCACACTTAATTCTTTTCAATTTAAGACCATCTTCAGAATCAACAACCTGATCGATGCGTTCAATTTGACCATGTGTCTCATCAAGATGTGACTGAAAAGCAGCGGTTAATTTATCACTGTATGCAGAGCGACTAAGTTTAGACAGTGCCTTTGTTAGTTGTTTCTCAGCGCTGTATGTATCCGATAATAAGTGGATGAAGATATCTTCAACAGATTTAATTTGCATAATCACTCCAGAGTTTTCACTGCGAGCCCGTAGGCTCGCAGTTAGCTTCAGTTATTCACGAATGTAGGGGATGATAGATTAAGAGTCAGATTTACGGCCGCCACCATGGCTATTCTGACCACCTTTTTTCCCTGCTTCTGATGCTCTTTGCGGATCGTTTTTAAAATTACCGCCACTATGTTGGCCGCCTTTACGACCAGCGTCAGAAGCTTTTTGTCGATCTTCAGCGAAATTACCTGCACCGCCACGATGTTCGGTCATATCATTTCTCCTCTGATTTTCAAATTGTAAATAACATGTGCCTTGTCAGCACCCAATTAACTCTAGTAACAAATAAGAAAGTGTCAAATAAGAGATTGGTATGCGCATCTTAATGTGAGAAATAGAAATTGTAAAAATGTGTACTCAGTGAGTATAATCTATTGATATCTTGGTGATTAACGGAAAGTTTAGGTTGTAACTCAAAAGATTAATAAATCTAAATTTACATTTATATCTTTTGATGTGTATGGCGTTGTTTTTCTCAATCAGAACATTCTAAAAAATAATTTAATTACACGGCGGTAGTTGTTAATGTTTTTACGACTCTTCCTAATGAAGTCTGTTATCTTGGATAAATAGAGAAATTTTATCTTAAGGACTAATTACAAAAACATCTATATAGCCACAGGAATCATTATTGTACTTAACTACAATATTTGAGAGTAAAAATTAAACCGCAGACACGGCGTATGCAAGAACGTGCTGCGGTTGGATGCTATTTTTTCCCTGAAGCGGAAAACATTACTACAGTACCTTGAACCTTGGTTTTAACATTCTCGAAATGCTCTGAGAGTATATGTGTTAAGCCTTCTTCGGAATCTTTTGTGTTTGAAAAGATGCCTTTCTGATTGTAAATGCGCATCAGTTTTTGACCGAAGCTATTGTGCACAACTCCATCGCCAAGAATTGTGGCTCCGTATAGAGTTCCATCGTCAGTTAAGGCCTGCGCCGCATTGCGTATTACACAGCTTTTTGTAGATATATTTCCAGGCAGGCAGTGAAGAAGGTAAAACATGGAAATGGAATCAAATTGACCATGTAACGCCGCGGGATAAGGTTCAAAAACATCATGGCTAATTTTATGTTTAATTTTTGATTCCCCAGCCCTTGTAGATGCCGCGTTCAGGCTAGCTTCGTTCAAATCCATTAAAGATATCAGACTACTCTCAGGTACGTGAGTAAGGTAAAACCCAGTTCCAACACCAATATCCAGATGGTTGTTACCTAAATGTTCCAGAAAGTGTGGAAGAAGGTGTTCCTTTGTAGGACATCCCCATGCAAGACGATTTGATACTCCCAAAACCCACCAGTCATAAAGCTTTAGGGTAAGTGGTGTGTAAATTTTAGCCCCATCATCTGTGTTTTTTTTCATTAATTTCACCATGTTATAGTTTTATTTGTGAATTAAATCAATTATGGCGATGAATTACAAGGGGTTAAATGCTGCCGCAGCATAGCGATATTGAAATAGCCTGGTATGCTTCGATACAGCAGGAGCCGAATGGCTGGAAGACCGTCACTACACAGTTCTACATCCAGGAATTCAGTGAGTATATTGCGCCACTGCAGGATGCTGTAGATCTGGAAATCGCAACGGAGGAAGAAAGATCGTTGCTGGAGGCATGGAATAAATATCGGGTATTGTTGAATCGAGTTGATACATCAGTAGCTCTGGGTATGAAGCTGTTTGTAACTCATGTTACAGTAACAGTCATTACTATCTCGAAGGTGCAAAATGTATATTGATTTGATATTTTATAAATTTACTTCGAATCTGGCACGTCAACTTTTGATTAAAGTAATATCAGTTTTCGGCGAAAAAAGGACCGTGTACATGAGACGATTTCATACAATAATAACAAAAATATGAATATGCTCCCAATGCAATATATGTTTTGCATTGGGAGCAAATAGCGGAATATTTTGAAATTATTGTATTTCTGCTTCAGAATTTCCTGGGCAGTATATATTTTCTATTTTTTGTGGAGTGATCAGGTGATGTACAACTGCTTTATCTACACATAAATTAACTCCGGTGAGAGCTAATGTATGCCCATCACCATTTATTGTTAGTAACGGGCTGGAAAATTTCTCTGCCATCTTACGGGCATTAATCCAGGGCGTTGTTGGGTCGTATTTGTGTGCTACAAACAGTAAACCAGAGGGCAGAACAGTATTTTTCAGGCGAGTTTTGTTCAGGTCGCTATGTATTGGCCATAATTCACAAAAATCAGGTGAATCGGAACGTCCATTGTCAAAGTTAATAGCCGGGAAGGCATTCGCAAGAGCGTCTTTTCGGGATTTTCGCTCTTCTGGTGTTAATTGCTCATCCCCCTGATCTACACAGAGGATTACCCCCGAAGCATCGCTTGACTCTTCTGAGGCTATCGGAGCACTGAGCGCAGTTTCAATTTCATTACTGACAATCCCCTGAGAGAACTGGCGTATGGCAGTTGCAAGGGTTGGCCATGATGAACGCCATAGCAGAAGGTCTGTTGTTAATGATATGAGTTCATCTGAAGATATATTTTCTCCCTTACTGTCTAATAAAGGTTTGTGATGTAATTTTGATAATAGCTCATGGAACTGAGTTATTGCCTTATCTCTGTCTGAAGAAAGCGGGCAACTTTTTGTACGCGCACACCAGGATGCAAAGCGATCAAACGTTTCCTGATAACTCTGTGCCTGTTTGAGTTGCCATGTGAAGTTGTCCTCCAGGTCATCGATATCGACGACTCCATCAAGAACGAT
This sequence comes from Escherichia sp. MOD1-EC6300, assembly GCF_002965045.1. Lineage (NCBI taxonomy): Bacteria > Pseudomonadati > Pseudomonadota > Gammaproteobacteria > Enterobacterales > Enterobacteriaceae > Escherichia > Escherichia sp. MOD1-EC6300. Next base: position 5,044 of record NZ_PTRH01000013.1, read on the forward strand.
AGATCTTACGTTGTAGGGAAAACGTTCTGCATATAAGGCTGCAATTTGAGTTCCATACGAATACGCCACGGCTGTCAGTTGTTTATCCCCCAAGGCTTGCCTAATACGATCAATATCGTATACAGCCTCGTTAGAGCCGATATGGCGAATGACTTCGGCTCCGGTATTATGGATACAGGCATTAATTTTATTTAATACTTGTTGCTTTTCGGTTATGTTTTCCTGAGTCTCTGTATCTGATTGCCGGCAGTTTATTGTCGGAGTGGACTGTCCGACGCCTCGAGGATCAAATCCAATAATATCCCATGACTCACGAAGATTTGTGACTGGCCAGTCAAAGTTAATATAAGGATTTATGCCTGGTAACCCGGGACCACCACTTATTATCAGGATACTTCCTTTATGCTTGCTTTTTGCCGGCAATTTTGTCAACGCTAGTTTGACTTGTGATTTTTTTTCATAAGAAGCATCTCCGCCTGTGTCTGTATATTTTAATGGAACAGACAAATAACCACATAGTAAGTCAGGAGACGGTTTTTCCTCACCAAACCAGTGGTTGAATTGACTGGCCATACAGGATTGCCACTGTATCTGCTGGGCAGATACGGTTACTGGTAGAAGTAACGTTAAAACAACTTTGAAATGAGTAATTATTTTTCGCATTGTGTCTCTGAATATCGGAATAAAGATAAGATTTGAATATATTGAGGTCTTGTGTTGCGGTAAGAGATTACACGTTATGACATAGGTTAAATGCTTACAAAATTAGTGGATATTGCCTACTTGTAACTGTAAACAAATTCCCCGGGGTTATACAATACCACCGGGGAGAAAATCTGGTTAACTTCGTTAAAAGGTGTACTTAAGACCAGCAGTAGTGATGAAGTTATAGTTTTCTATGCCTGCACCATTTTTGCTGTAGTCTGAAGTGTTATCATTGTGATCATAAAGTGAAGTATTACCTTTTTTATTCGTAACCCGATTCCATGCGCCTTCAACATAAACCTTTGCGTTAGGTGTTACGTAATAACCTGCATTGACTGCAACAGAATAGTAATTTTGGTCTTTGACTTTACTGCGATAAGTGATTCTTTTTCCTGGGTCATAGTGCTCATCGTTATCAGATGCTTCCACCCAGCCGCTGTATTTAAATGTGCCACCTAGCTCAAAATCTTCATAACGATAACTTCCAGTCAAGCCAATGTAGGGCATTTTAAAACGTTGTTTGTAGCCGATTGCTCTTTCTCCATTCGGGAAGGAGCCGATATCATCTCTGAATCCCTCCTCAGAACTGTAGATATAGGAACCACCTCTGGCTGTAAAGCTATAACGGCTTTCCTGATATCCGGCCATGAGTCCCAGGCGGTAATTGGGTTCGTTGAGGAGCCAGCCTTTGATATTCAGATCAAATTCGTTGGCATAATTGAGTTGTGTATCAGGGTGCCTACTTTCATCTGTCCAGGTTCCGGGGTTACTGGAATCCATCCAGTCCTGATCGACCATATTGCCACCTCGGCTGCCGAGAGTAGTCCAGCCCGCAGCCCCAATAGATATCTGGGGCATCAAATCCCAATTAATTGCACCTTTAATAATTGCAGCGTTATTGAATTTCCAGTCGAGTTGACTGACTTTTCGGCCTCCTTCTTCAGCTAGATAAACGCGCTCTTTTGTTTTTCCGCTCAGAGTTCCAAGACTAATGTCCGCATTTATGTTGTCAGGAGTAAACGATATAGTCTCGGTAGAAGCAAAAGAGCTGATCGCAATAGGGGTTGTCAGAACTATTCCCAGAAGTTTCGCCCGCATAAAAGTTCTCCATTCAATCGTTTTAATGATTGAATATGTATTTTTTATATCTAACTTAATGAGTCAATCACATATTGCTCCACTGTTTATATTTTGTTTAGTATTGAATGATTATCACAATGCGCTATCTGTTTTTGGTTTAATTATCTGTTATTGTTTTATGTTGTGGTTTTACTGTGTGGTTTTTTATGCTTTTGTGGTGTTTTTATCTATTTAAGCGCCATGCCTTTAAAGGCATATAAGCGAAAATAGCATGAGGTTTATCCTCAATTGCTATGTTTTTTAGTACAAAAAAGAGGGACAAAACTGAGACACATAAGGCCTCACAATGGCTTGCAAGGCTTTACATGTTTTGAGGTAGTGGGACGTGTGAGCGCAGAGATGGCGCGGTAATTTGTTGACTTAAAATGTCGTTCTAGGAACTTCTAAGTCGTGGGCCGCAGGTTCGAATCCTGCAGGGCGCGCCATTTCTTCTTCATTTATGCCAGTCTTATCTGTTTCCGCTTTGCCCTTCACCACATCACTTTTTGTCGCTGTTTGGCGAGATAATTCAACGGTGTCAGGCCGTAAAACGCCTTAAAAACAGAGATAAAGTACGACGTGCTGCTATACCCACACAATTGTGCCACCTGAGTGATATTTTTGTTATCCATCAATAACATCTGTACGGCGTAACGCATACGACACTCTGTGACAATCTGGCTATAGCTGGTATTTTCGTTTTTTAATTTCTTTTTGAGCAGGCTGGGGCTTAAACAGAGCGAACTGGCGACAATTCGCAGATTCCAGTAATGCTGAATATCGCTTTGAATAATGCGGCAGACGCTGTCGCGGACGCTGCTGCGTAAGATATACATCAGTAGGGCAATAAACCGCGATTGCTCAAGAAAGTTAGACAATACGGTAAAAAGCAATGCGCGCGTCAACTCCGCTTCGCAGGGTTTGCTGGGTTGCTGCTTGCTGTGGTTGGCGGCTAGCCGGAACACTTCCGGTGTACGGCTATGACAAGCGATAACCGGGGTAGCCAGCCGCGACCAGGGCTTTACACAGGTTAAGTTCTTATTTAAAAACAACAGATAATCGTTGATGATGTTACGGTTGATGTGGGTGATTAATACGTGATTTAACGTTGAGAGTTCAATGACGTTATTGTTGCACGCGAAGGCGGCCAGGTAATTTTTCGGAAGGGTAAACGTGGCATGGTTATTGACGCTTACCTCTACCTCTTTTTCGGTCAGGATCACCACGCAAGGTTCACTGCTGCTCAATTGCATTTCGCACTCCTCAGATATCAGAAACTCCGCTCAAAGGATCTATGCTTCCTGCATGAGTGATCGGCCCGTTCGCCGATAACGATCTTCTTTCTTTAGCACGCTTTTTAGCAATTAATCTTGATGGAATTCTGACGAGAGCGAAAGAGGTAAGCCAGGTCGTACCCGACTTACCTGGAGGAGATTTAATACTCGAGAATGCCGTGCGCGACGGGCAAATAGCGCAGAGAGAAATAGAGCGTGTCTTTACCACAAGAGGAACGTTTCGCTAACAGCGAGGCGATCTCTGCATCCGGTTTCGGTTTCGCTGTAAAGGTTTTGCCTTTGCCGGCGACAAACAGTTCATAAACAATGCCGCTTGCTGGGGCGGAGCTTTGGCAATCGGCGCTGGCCTGTAGATAACGTTCACGCTGTTCAGCAGTAAGTTTATCCACGCCGCTGCCATCCTGTACCCAGACATTAACGCCGGTTGCTTTAACGTGTTCCAGCAGTTGGCGATAGCCATCGGGCGACATGTTTCCGGCGAAAAAACTACTGATATAAACCGGTTTTGCTGAAACATCGCTAATCAACCGCTGCGCGTTGTTTAACCATGTCAGCAAAGGCTGACGGGCGGCTTCGCTGCGCCAGTTCAGGTCGTCAATTTCCGCGCTGATGTACCAGCCATCCGGCGTTACGCCAGGTACGGCGCTCCATAATCTGGCTTGCTGGAGATCGGCAGCCAGCAGGCGATTAAGATAGCTTTCCAGCGCCGCGGATGACTGTTTCTGGTGCATAAAAAATTCCGGATCGGCATTCAGCCCGACAATCAGCTTCAGGCCAGCCTGTTGCGCAGCTGCGGCACGCTTAAACAATAACGCGCGCTGTTCTGGCTGGGTGAATGCATCGCCGTAACGGGTCCATTGCAAAACCAGGGTATCGAAGCCTTGCAAACGTAACTGACTCATCAGCCCCTGCCACTGGGTATCGGTAACCTGACTATCACGGTTTTGTGGTTGCCAGATAATACCTTTCATCGCAAAGGAAAAAGGGCTGACCAAAAGCAGTGTCAGCAATACGAAAATGAACTTACGCATTTACCAGTGCACTCCAATGGTGAGAAACGCGTTGTTGCGCTCTCCGTTACGTTGATTAATCGCCTTAAAGGTATGTTGATATTCGACGCCGAGACTGACTTTGTGCGGCCAGGCGTCGTAGTGCGTCTCGCCGGTCCAGATATTCCAGCGGACCCCGACACCGCCAAGCTGCGCGCCCTGAGTGCCTTTATCACGATAACCGTTGTCCTGAACGTGAGCGTAAGGCTCAATAGTCTGTCCGTTCGCCACCTTCTGATGCCAGCTTAAGCGATAATCTGCCGTCCACGCCTGAATATCCTGGCGGACATATTGCGCCGCATCGAGGTACAGGTTTTGGGCAAACCAGCCTGAACCGTTCGGGTGCCATTCGTCGCTGTATTTGCCGCCATTAAAGAATGAGGCGCTGGCGCGCAGCATGGTATCGGATGCGCCGTTTTGTCCGTTCAGCGGCAATTGCTGTTCGACGGCGAGGAAAAAGATCTGATCGCGCAGCGGCTTCCAGCGCAGACCGGTGCCGGACATCGGATTTTTCACCGGCATCATCACCCCGTTTTCTCCGGTATCGGCAAATACACGGCTGTAAACCGAGAGCAGGTCGCCTTCCAGCAGCATATTGCGTCCGATGCGGTACTCGGCTTCCAGTTGCCCGTAGCTACGATAGCTTTTCCCTGGCGCTGCGCCGCCAACATTATTGTTAGCGGTACTCATTGCGCCGGAACGCAAGCCGATAGAAGAATCGAAACTGAACGTCCAGCGGCGACCGACCTCCTCATGCAGACGGCGGAAATTGAAGCGTTGCTGATTTTGCTCTGGGGTCAGTGGGGTTATCAGCGCCTGATTATCAATGTCATCAATCACCAGACGGGCGTAGTGCTGCGTCGCAGGCATATCATCCAGACGCTGGTTCACGTAGGCCAGTTGTCGGATAAGTGCCGGATCGTCCGGTAGCCCTTTATGCGCCTGTTCGAGCATTTCCCGCGACTGTGCGATATCACCGCTATCCCACAAGGCGTAACCGAGCGCTGCCTGGGTGTTGCTATTATTCGGTTCCAGTTCCAGAGCGGCGCGCAAATCACTCACCGCCGCCGGGACATTATGACGTTGGCGATAAATTGTCGCCCGCGCAACGTAAGCGTTGGCAGAAGGCGCAATATTGATTGAGCGCGTGAGATCGTTCAGTGCGAGTTCCGGCTGACCAGGAATGTAACGTTGCGCATGCAGCCACCAGTAGAGGGCATTGTTTCCCAGCCCACGTTGTTCTGCCTGCTGAAGCCAGCGATCGCGAGCCGCACCATTTCCTGCCGCCTGGGCGGTATTGGCAGCAGCAAGCAGATCCTCATTGCTCATGTCGTGAAGACTGATTTTCTGCCAGGCCGCCAGTGCGGTGGCGTAATCCTCAACCTGATACGCCTGATAGGCTACCGCACGATGTTGCCAGGCGTTCGGTTGCCGTTGTTCGGCCTGAAGCCATGCATACAACGCCACACCGGGTAGCGTGTCCCGATAACACTTTGCCAGACGGTTCCAGGCGGCGGCATCGTAGGAAGGCGACATATCGCCCAGCAAGCGAACGATTGCTGGGCAATTATCTGCAATACCCGGCAACTGACTTTGCCACTGACGTTGCTCCGCCAGCGGTAAGGGTTTCGATAAAATCGCCACCTTCGCCGGAGTTGCCAGGTAAGGATGACTTTCCAGCAGAGACGCTAGTCGCGTCATTAAAGTCTGGCTGACGCGCGCATCGCCCTGGAAGGGATAGCGTTGCAGCAACAAATCGGCAGCTTCGCGTGACTGCTCGTTCTGCATCAGTTGCCAGGTCAGTTGATCCAGGCGGGTAAGATTTGTCGGTTCTTGCTGATACAGCAATCGTGCCAGACGCAGAGCTTCAGCCTTGTTATGAGTCGCCACGCTGACGGTATAACGCTCCTCAAGCATTTCATTGGCGGGGAGGGTGGCGAGCAGTTTTTGCGCTGCGTCGTACTGACCTTCTTTTAACAGCACCGGTAGCGTCGCGCCAACAACATACTGGCGGTTATCGGCAAACTGTACCGTATAATTCGCCAACGCCTGAACGGGGTTGGCGCTGTATTTAGATAACAGATAGAGCCAACTTTTCTCTTGTGCGTCCGTGGTAAACAGCGGCTTATTTTCAATGAGATAATGCTGGAGGCGTGCTTTCTCGCCACGATAAGCCAGCGCGGTCGCGTAAGTAATATATGACTGCGGATCGGTGAAGATCCCCTGTGATTGCAGCGCCAGGATCCGATCATCCAGCTGCCCGGCAAGAAGCACGTCAAACCACTGACGGCGTTCTGCCGCGCTTAATGTGTTCTGCTGGCGTGCTTCATTGTATAGCGTATCTGCCTGGGACCATTGTTTCAGGTAGATTGCGCGTTGCAGCAGATCGGTTCGCAGCGTTTTTCCTTCCGGCGATGCAGCAAACGTCGCATCGTTCAGTTGCGCTCTGGCGACAGGTAATTGTGCCAGCCGCAGGGCATTCTGCCCGACTTCACTGCGACAACGCAGGGTCGGCGCAGCGTCGCACGCTTTTTGCTGGGCAAGCAGTTCTTCAACAGTCGTAACGCTTTTCACTTCAACTGGAATAGCCGCCAGACTGCGCTCAAGTCGGGCATCTCCTGGGTGACGTTTCAGTTGATCCTCAAGCAACAGCCGCGCCCGGTCATCATGACCAAAATGGCGATAGGCTTCCGCAAGGTATAAAGTCAGCGGAATATTATCCGGCACCTGCTGGTGTATATATTCAAATTCGCGGATGGCGGTTGCTTCGTCGTTATTTTTCTGTGCCTTCAGCGCCTTATCGAGACGGGGATAAATAACAAAATGGCGATAATCGCTCAGCCCCAGCTCTTCTGCGCTGGTGCCGATATTGTCTGCGAGTGCGCTGGTACTCAATAAAGACGTCAGCAGTAAACCAGACCATCCGATGACGCGATTAAGGTTATTCTCCTTCATTTTCGGACTCCAGTTGCGCAACCTGTTCTGTGTTTAAACCTGCTTTGAGTAATAGTGATTGCATCGAAACTTGTAATTCGCGCTGAATTGTCAGGACGCGATCCAACGTTTCCTGGCTGATAACGCCTTCGGTGACCAAAAACTTGCCGAGCGGCAGAGAACTGCGTTCATGGCGCAATAACAACACGTTAATTGCTGAACGATTAATATGACCGAGCGTGGTCAGTATTTCGGCGAACAGGAACTGATGCGGCACATATTGCCGCCAGATTTCACCGGCCTGTTGTTCCGTGAGCCACTGATGCTGAACCGCATTGTACAACATTGCCCGTGGATCGTGACCGCGTCGACGTGCATACCAGTGACGTAATCCGGTGACAATTTGTCCTCGCAGAACAATGACGTAACGCACTTTGCGTCCAACTTTACGCGTCAGGGCTGCCAGCGAAACCGGGTCAATACCATCTTCACTGCCGACAATTAACTCATCATTTTCCAGACGCAGCGGTAGCACCGCATAATGCAGCGCCACGGAGGCCGGCATCGCGGCAATCAGCGAAGAAGGGATCTGCCAGGCATCGATGGACTCCCACGCCACGCCGTTTTGCTCTGCCAGTGCCTGTGCCAGCTGTTCGGCGCTAATCAGCCCCTGCATCAGCATTGAACCGCCCAGGCGTAGACCTTCGACACGATTACGCAGTGCCGTATCGAGTTGTTCTTCAGTGATGACCTGATTTTCCAGCAGAATTTGACCTAACGGGCGCAACGAGCGGGTATCGCCAGTGACGCTGGGGAAGTCATGCGTTGTTTTATCCCACGCGACGCGACGTGGATCGCCGTGTTGAAGCACCTGTTTTAACGCGCGCCAGTTGGCCATGAAGTTAATCAGGTTGCCCCAGAAAAGACGCAGGACAGATAGCAGCCCCTGCGTCAGACCGTAGTAGCCAGTGACAAAAATCACCCGCTGCACGATGCGGTTAACCATCAAACCAAAGTTTAGCCACAGCAGGGTCATTAACCATGTGCTGCCGCTGAAAATAGAAAGGAAATGCCAGGCATCGGGCCACAAACTTTCATACGCCAGTAACAGCAAAAGCTGGATCATCACCAGCATCGCGAGGAAGCTGACAAAGTTACTGATTGCCCCTTTGCGGTCGCGCCAGAGAAAGTAGTTGAGTGTCAGGCTGGAGGTCCATTTATGGGTTTTAAAGCCCTGGAAAACAATGCCGATGATCCAGCGAGACTTTTGTCGAACCGCCGTCGAAAAGGTATCGGGGAAATATTCGCGCACGCAGATCATGTTTGACGTCCGCGCGTGCTGTAAAAATTTACGCTGCTCGCGTTCTTTGGCTTCGTCCACCACCGGAAAACGGACAAAAATTTCCGTCATACCTTTTTCTTTCAGGCGGAAACCAATGTCGTAATCTTCAGTAAGACTCTGCACGTCGAAAGCAATACCGTCACCGTCAGCTAACAGTGCGGTCACGGCGCGGCGGCTGAAACAAGTACCGACGCCTGCGCTGGGCACCTGTCCGGCGAGGGCTTCACGCACCGGAACATCTTTGCCATGCAGTTCTGAAAACTCATCAATGTAAGTCATGCTGGTGAAGTGCGTCCATTCGCGTTCGAATGGGTATACCGGGATCTGAATCAGATCTTTACGCTCGACCAGATAGTTGAACAGACGCAATTCCATCGGTGAAATTACGTCTTCGGCGTCATGCAGAATAAAACCAGCAAAAGCGAAATTGGCGCTACGCTCAAACTGGGTGATGGCGTCCAGCACGTTGTTCAGGCAGTCGGCTTTGCTGGTGGGGCCAGGACGAGCGCAGACTACCTTATGCACGTTTGGGAAGCGAGCGCACACTTCGTCAACATCACGCTGAGTATCGGGGTCGTTGGGGTAGGTGCCAACAAAGATATGATAGTTTTCATAGTCGAGCGTGGTCGCCGCCAGCTCGGCCATATTGCCGATGACGCCCGTTTCATTCCACGCCGGAACCATAATCGCTAACGGTTTTTCATCTGGTTTATACAGTTCGCGGTAACTCATTCGCGGGTAGCGGCGATAAACACTCAACTTGCGTTTAATGCGGCGTACCCAGTAGACGACATCAATAAAAAAATCGTCCAGCCCGCTGATGAACATGATGACCGCTAACGTTATCGCGATTACTTTTAAGCCATATAGCCAGGTTGCAAAAACATCAAGAAGCCAGTCCACACAAAAACCTTACATTAACGCTGGTTATGTTTAGGGTGGCGTATATTAAAGTTTTTTATGAATTGTGACAGCTTTTTATCATTAATAGGTAGGATTATTGCGGCACGTTATTTTTACACTGGTTATAAAAGTTGCCGATTGCTGAAGGATTAAGCGGGTAATATGATAACAAACCTTGTTCCCCGCGCATCTGACGTTACCGCAACCGTGCCTTTATGCGCGACAACAATCGATTTCACTATCGCCAGCCCAATACCGCTACCTTCACCTTTTCGCTGGCGGGAAGGATCAACGCGGTAGAAACGGTCAAACAAACGCGGTAAATGCTCGGGCGCAATGGGCGTACCGGGGTTTTCGACGGTAACTTGCACCTGGTGATCGACCGTCTGGCAGCGCACTACAATTGCCTCTCCGGGCGGCGTATAACGCAGGGCGTTAGAAAGCAGGTTGCTTAACGCCCGACGCAACATCAGCGGATCGCCCGCAACCTGACACTCGTCACCAACAAACCGCAACTCCACGCCGCGATCTTCCGCTAACGCCTCGAAAAAATCGAACACTTTGCCGACTTCATCCGCCAGGTTGAGCATTTTCTTTTCGGGGATTAACTGGTTGTTATCGGCCTGAGCGAGAAACAGCATATCGCTGACCATTTTCGCCATTCGCGTCAGCTCTTCGAGATTAGAGTAGAGCACATCTTCCAGCTCCTTCTGGCTGCGCGACTGGCTGAGGGCGATTTCCGTTTGCGTTATAAGATTCGTAATCGGCGTGCGAATTTCGTGGGCGATATCCGCTGAGAAATTGGACTGGCGGGTAAAGACATCCTCGATACGCTCGATCATATGGTTGAACGACAGCACCAGTTGTTCGAGTTCAATGGGCACGGTCTGTGGATCGAGGCGAACGTCGAGATCTTTCGAGGTAATGTTCTGGATTTGACGGCTGACGCTGCGAATTGGCGCGTGGCCTTTATGTACCGCCAGCAGCACGATAAAGACGATCAGGATGCTGATGATCGATGCGGTCATAATAAGTTTATTCATCAAATCATTAATGTAATGAAGATGAAAATCGATAGACAGCGCGATGTAGAGCGTATAAATCGGTTTGCCGTCCACCAACGGGCCAACCGGCAAGTTAATCATCCGCCAGTTGCTGTGTTCCATATGCCCGTGACCGTGGCCTGGCATCATCATTGTCGGGCCGGAAAGGAGATACACCTCGCCGCTCCGAGCGTCTTTATCGGGTATGGCATCACGTGCAAACTCGCGGATATCCGGCGCACCGGGGGAGTGATACACCGTTTTACCGTGGCTATCTGCCAGAGAAATCAACACGTTGGAATAACCACTGACGATATCTTCCAGCGTCATTAAGCGTCGGGCTTGTGTCTCTTCGGGATGATTAAGAACGCGCTTGAATGTGGCGCTAATCTCTTTTAAATCATTAATATCCTGCTCGGCAAAATGCACTTTTACCGAGTGGATCATGATCCAGGCAAAGACGAAAAACGCTGCAATGGTGGCAAGGCTGATAAAAAAGGTCAGGCGGGTTGCCAGCGAAAACGGGCGCTGAAACGGCTTACTGGCCATCCGGCACCTCAAGCATGTAACCTACGCCGCGTACGGTCTGAATTAACTTTGGCTCGAAATCATTGTCGATTTTGCCGCGTAGCCGCTTCACCGCCACATCAATAGCGTTAGTGTCGCTGTCGAAATTCATGTCCCACACCTGCGAGGCGATAAGCGAGCGGGGCAGCACTTCACCCTGATGGCGGAGGAAAAACTCCAGCAGAGTAAATTCTTTACTGGTCAAAGTGATGCGCGTGCCGCTGCGGGTGACTTTGCGGCTGACCAGATCAACCATTAAATCGGCAACCTGAAACTGACTTTCGATAATTACCGCCGCCCCGCGCCGCAGTAGAGTGCGCACCCGTGCCAGCAGTTCAGCAAAAGCGAACGGCTTCACCAGATAGTCATCCGCTCCCAGCTCCAGCCCCTTGACGCGATGTTCAATGGTGCCAAGCGCGGTAAGCAACAGAATCGGCATCCCTTTATTGGCGGAACGCAACATGCGCACAATATCCCAGCCGTTCACGTCCGGCAGCATAATATCGAGGATTATCAGGTCATAATCACCTGTCATCGCCAGATGATATCCATTCAGCCCGTTATCGGCCAAATCAACCACAAAACCGGCCTCGGTTAACCCTTTGGTTAAGTATTCGCCGGTTTTCTTTTCATCTTCGACAATCAACAGTTTCATATTTCCTCCGCATGTTGCCCGGGCAATTCTAGAGTAGCGGGATCAGATGGCAATCGCTTATTGGCAAAATGACAATTTTGTCATTTTCCTGTCACCGGAAAATCAGAGCCTGGCGTGTAAAGTTGGCGGCATAAAATCACCAGAAATTATGTGCCTATGTCTCCTTGTAAACTTCTGCCATTTTGTGTGGCCCTTGCGCTAACCGGTTGTTCACTGGCACCGGATTATCAGCGTCCGGCAATGCCCGTGCCGCAGCAGTTCTCACTCAGCCAGAACGGCCTGGTTAACGCGGTAGATAACTACCAGAACGCGGGCTGGCGCACCTTTTTTGTTGATAATCAGGTGAAGACGCTGATTAGCGAGGCGCTGGTGAATAACCGGGATTTGCGCATGGCGACGCTGAAAGTGCAGGAAGCGCGGGCGCAATATCGTCTGACCGATGCCGACCGCTACCCACAGCTCAATGGCGAGGGTAGCGGCAGCTGGAGCGGCAATCTTAAAGGGAATACCGCCACGACGCGGGAGTTCTCGACTGGCCTTAACGCCAGCTTTGATCTCGATTTTTTCGGTCGCTTAAAGAATATGAGCGAAGCCGAGCGACAAAATTATTTAGCTACTGAGGAAGCTCAGCGCGCGGTGCATATTCTGCTGGTTTCTAATGTCGCGCAAAGCTATTTCAATCAGCAACTGGCTTATGCGCAATTACAAATAGCCGAAGAAACGCTGCGTAATTATCAGCAGTCATATGCGTTTGTTGAAAAACAACTGTTGACCGGTAGCAGCAATGTTCTGGCGCTGGAACAGGCTCGCGGGGTGATAGAAAGTACCCGCAGTGATATCGCTAAACGTCAGGGGGAACTGGCGCAGGCGAATAATGCATTGCAACTGTTATTGGGAAACTACGGCAAACTGCCGCAAGCGCAGACAGTAAACAGCGACAGCCTGCAAAGCGTTAAATTACCGGCGGGCTTGTCTTCGCAAATCTTGTTGCAGCGCCCGGATATTATGGAAGCTGAACACGCGTTAATGGCGGCTAATGCCAATATTGGTGCTGCGCGTGCGGCATTTTTCCCGTCTATAAGCCTGACCAGTGGAATATCAACCGCCAGCAGCGATCTGTCATCATTATTTAACGCCAGCAGCGGGATGTGGAATTTTATTCCCAAAATTGAGATCCCCATTTTTAATGCCGGACGCAACCAGGCCAATCTGGATATCGCCGAAATTCGCCAGCAGCAGTCGGTGGTGAATTATGAACAGAAAATCCAGAACGCCTTTAAAGAAGTGGCAGATGCGCTTGCATTACGTCAAAGCCTGAACGATCAAATCAGCGCCCAGCAGCGTTATCTGGCGTCGCTGCAAATTACTTTGCAACGGGCGCGGGCATTATATCAGCACGGCGCGGTAAGTTATCTGGAAGTGCTGGATGCCGAGCGTTCCTTATTTGCAACCCGACAAACTTTACTCGACCTGAATTATGCCCGTCAGGTTAACGAAGTTTCCTTATATACCGCCCTGGGTGGCGGTTGGCAGCAATAAATTTTAACTCCAGGAGAGAATAAATGAAAAAAGCACTGCAAGTCGTAATGTTCAGTCTGTTTACCGTTATTGGCTTTAATGCCCAGGCTAACGAACATCATCATGAAACCATGAACGAAGCACAACCGCAGGTCATTAGTGCCACCGGTGTGGTAAAAAGTATTGATCTGGAAAGCAAAAAAATCACCATCCACCACGATCCGATTGCCGCCGTGAACTGGCCGGAGATGACCATGCGCTTTACCATCACCCCGCAGACGAAAATGAGTGAAATTAAAACTGGCGACAAAGTAGCGTTTAATTTTGTCCAGCAGGGCAACCTTTCTTTATTACAGGATATTAAAGTCAGCCAGTAACCCAGGTTTAATGAGATGAAAAAAATCGCGCTTATTATCGGCAGCATGATCGCGGGCGGTATTATTTCTGCGGCAGGTTTTACCTGGTTTGCAAAGGCTGAACCGCCCGCAGAAAAAACGTCGACCGCAGAACGTAAAATATTATTCTGGTACGACCCGATGTATCCCAATACGCGGTTCGATAAACCAGGTAAATCGCCGTTTATGGATATGGATCTGGTGCCGAAATATGCCGATGAAGAGACTTCTGCGTCTGGTGTGCGCATTGACCCGACCCAGACGCAAAATCTGGGGGTGAAAACGGCGACCGTCACGCGCGGGCCGCTGACTTTTGCCCAGAGTTTCCCAGCGAATGTGAGTTACAACGAGTATCAGTTTGCCATTGTGCAGGCCCGCGCAGCCGGGTTTATCGACAAGGTGTATCCGCTTACCGTAGGCGATAAAGTGCAAAAGGGCACACCGCTTCTCGACCTGACCATTCCCGACTGGGTGGAAGCGCAGAGTGAGTATTTACTGCTGCGCGAAACCGGCGGGACGGCGACCCAGACCGACGGTATTCTTGAACGCCTGCGGCTGGCGGGAATGCCGGAGGCCGATATTCGCCGCCTGATCGCCACGCAAAAAATCCAGACTCGCTTTACGCTCAAAGCGCCCATTGATGGCGTGATCACCGCGTTTGATCTGCGCGCGGGAATGAATATCGCCAAAGATAACGTGGTCGCGAAAATTCAGGGTATGGACCCGGTGTGGGTCACTGCTGCGATCCCGGAGTCCATCGCCTGGCTGGTGAAAGATGCCTCGCAGTTTACGCTCACCGTTCCGGCGCGACCGGATAAAACGCTCAGCATCCGCAAATGGACCCTTCTACCCGGCGTGGATGCCGCGACCCGCACGCTGCAACTGCGTCTGGAAGTCGACAACGCCGACGAGGCGCTAAAACCGGGAATGAACGCCTGGTTGCAACTCAACACCGCCAGCGAACCGATGCTGCTCATTCCGTCACAGGCACTGATTGATACTGGTAACGAACAGCGGGTGATTACCGTTGATGCCGACGGGCGCTTTGTACCGAAACGCGTTGCTGTTTTCCAGGCGTCGCAAGGCGTCACCGCGCTACGTTCTGGTCTGGCGGAAGGTGAAAAGGTGGTTTCCAGCGGCCTGTTCCTGATTGATTCTGAAGCCAATATTTCTGGCGCACTGGAGCGGATGCGCTCTGAAAGTGCTACCCATGCGCATTGAGGGAATAACCAATGATTGAATGGATTATTCGTCGCTCGGTGGCGAACCGTTTTCTGGTGCTGATCGGCGCGTTGTTTCTGAGTATCTGGGGCACCTGGACTATCATTAACACGCCAGTGGATGCGCTGCCGGATCTCTCCGATGTGCAGGTGATTATTAAAACCAGCTATCCCGGTCAGGCACCGCAAATCGTTGAAAATCAGGTGACTTATCCGCTAACCACCACCATGTTGTCAGTACCTGGCGCGAAGACTGTGCGCGGTTTCTCGCAGTTTGGCGACTCTTATGTATATGTCATTTTCGAAGATGGCACCGATCCGTACTGGGCGCGCTCGCGGGTGCTGGAGTACCTCAACCAGGTACAGGGTAAGCTGCCTGCGGGAGTCAGCGCCGAGCTGGGACCAGATGCCACAGGTGTTGGCTGGATCTATGAATATGCACTGGTGGATCGCAGCGGTAAGCACGATCTGGCCGATTTACGCTCATTGCAGGACTGGTTTCTCAAATATGAGTTAAAAACTATCCCTGACGTTGCGGAAGTGGCGTCGGTAGGTGGTGTGGTGAAAGAGTATCAGGTGGTTATCGATCCCCAGCGCCTGGCGCAATATGGCATCAGTCTCGCCGAAGTAAAAAGCGCGCTGGATGCTTCAAACCAGGAAGCGGGCGGTTCGTCGATCGAACTGGCGGAAGCGGAATATATGGTGCGCGCCAGCGGCTATCTGCAAACGCTCGACGACTTTAATCACATCGTTTTAAAAGCCAGTGAAAATGGCGTGCCCGTTTATCTGCGTGATGTTGCGAAGGTCCAGGTTGGCCCGGAAATGCGCCGGGGCATTGCCGAACTGAATGGCGAAGGAGAAGTGGCGGGTGGGGTGGTGATCCTGCGTTCCGGCAAAAACGCCCGTGAAGTGATCGCCGCCGTGAAGGACAAACTGGAAACGCTGAAAAGCAGTCTGCCGGAAGGCGTGGAGATAGTTACAACATACGATCGCAGCCAGCTTATTGACCGCGCCATCGACAACCTCAGCGGCAAGTTGCTGGAAGAGTTTATTGTGGTGGCGATGGTCTGCGCGCTGTTTCTCTGGCATGTGCGCTCGGCACTGGTGGCGATTATTTCGTTGCCGCTGGGGTTGTGTATTGCTTTTATTGTCATGCACTTCCAGGGACTGAATGCCAATATTATGTCGCTGGGCGGTATTGCGATTGCCGTCGGGGCGATGGTCGATGCCGCTATCGTCATGATCGAGAATGCGCATAAACGGCTGGAAGAGTGGCAGCACCAGCATCCTGACGCCACGCTGGATAATAAAACGCGCTGGCAGGTGATCACCGATGCATCTGTTGAAGTAGGTCCGGCGCTGTTTATCAGTCTGCTGATTATCACGCTGTCGTTTATCCCGATCTTCACCCTGGAAGGGCAGGAAGGGCGTCTGTTTGGCCCGCTGGCGTTCACCAAAACGTATGCGATGGCGGGCGCGGCGCTGCTGGCGATCGTGGTGATCCCCATCCTGATGGGCTACTGGATCCGTGGCAAAATTCCGCCAGAAAGCAGTAACCCGCTCAATCGCTTTTTGATTCGTGTTTATCATCCGCTGTTGCTGAAAGTACTACACTGGCCGAAAACCACGCTGCTGGTGGCAGCGCTTTCGGTGCTTACGGTTCTCTGGCCGCTCAATAAAGTTGGCGGGGAATTTTTACCGCAGATCAATGAAGGCGACTTGTTGTATATGCCATCGACGCTGCCGGGGATTTCCGCAGCAGAGGCGGCGAGTATGCTGCAAAAAACCGACAAGCTGATTATGAGCGTGCCGGAAGTGGCGCGGGTGTTTGGCAAAACCGGGAAAGCGGAAACCGCCACCGACTCCGCACCGCTGGAGATGGTAGAAACGACCATCCAGCTTAAGCCACAGGATCAGTGGCGGCCAGGCATGACGATGGACAAAATCATTGAGGAACTGGACAACACCGTGCGTCTGCCGGGGCTGGCGAATCTGTGGGTGCCGCCAATCCGTAACCGTATCGATATGCTCTCGACCGGCATTAAAAGCCCCATCGGCATTAAAGTTTCCGGCACTGTGCTGGCGGATATCGACGCGATGGCGGAGCAAATTGAAGAAGTGGCGCGAACGGTGCCAGGCGTGGCTTCTGCCCTTGCTGAACGTCTGGAAGGTGGGCGCTATATCAACGTTGAGATCAACCGTGAAAAAGCCGCCCGTTACGGTATGACGGTGGCGGATGTGCAGTTGTTTGTGACTTCTGCGGTGGGCGGTGCGATGGTTGGTGAAACGGTGGAAGGGATTGCCCGTTATCCAATTAATCTGCGTTATCCGCAAAGCTGGCGCGATAGCCCACAGGCGCTGCGCCAGCTGCCGATCCTGACGCCAATGAAGCAGCAAATTACCCTGGCAGACGTGGCCGACGTTAAAGTCTCTACCGGACCGTCGATGCTGAAAACCGAGAATGCGCGCCCGACAAGCTGGATTTATATCGATGCCCGCGATCGTGACATGGTGTCGGTGGTTCACGATTTGCAAAAAGCGATTGCCGGGAAAGTGCAGTTAAAACCGGGCACCAGCGTGGCATTCTCCGGGCAGTTCGAGCTACTGGAGCGCGCCAACCATAAGCTGAAACTCATGGTGCCGATGACGTTGATGATCATCTTCGTGCTGTTGTATCTGGCGTTCCGTCGCGTGGGCGAAGCGTTGCTGATTATCAGCAGCGTACCGTTTGCGCTGGTGGGCGGCATCTGGTTGCTGTGGTGGATGGGCTTTCATCTTTCCGTGGCGACGGGCACTGGCTTTATCGCCCTCGCCGGGGTCGCCGCCGAATTTGGCGTGGTGATGTTGATGTATTTACGTCACGCCATAGAGGCAGATCCATCCCTGGATAATCCGCAAACATTCAGCGAGCAGAAGCTGGATGAAGCGTTATATCACGGCGCGGTACTGCGCGTGCGCCCGAAAGCGATGACGGTGGCGGTGATTATCGCGGGTCTGCTGCCGATTTTGTGGGGAACGGGGGCAGGTTCAGAGGTGATGAGCCGGATTGCCGCGCCGATGATTGGCGGCATGATCACCGCACCTTTGCTGTCGCTGTTTATTATTCCGGCGGCGTATAAGCTGATGTGGCTGCACCGACACCGGGTACGGAAATAAAAGCAGGATACCCGGTTTAACCGCGTGGATTGTGTCTTGCGACGATGGGCACTAAATGTTAAAAGGTGCCCCTCAACAAAAAAGTCACACAGGGGAAAGGCGTGAAAAACGCGTCAACCGTATCGGAAGATACTGCGTCGAATAAAGAGCCGACGCTTCATCGCGGATTACATAACCGTCATATTCAACTGATTGCGCTGGGTGGCGCTATTGGTACTGGTCTGTTTCTTGGCATTGGCCCGGCGATTCAGATGGCAGGTCCGGCTGTATTGTTGGGCTACGGCGTCGCCGGGATCATTGCTTTCCTGATTATGCGCCAGCTTGGCGAGATGGTGGTTGAGGAGCCGGTATCCGGTTCGTTTGCCCACTTTGCCTATAAATACTGGGGACCGTTTGCGGGCTTTCTCTCAGGCTGGAACTACTGGGTGATGTTCGTACTGGTGGGGATGGCTGAGCTGACCGCTGCGGGCATCTATATGCAGTACTGGTTCCCGGATGTTCCAACGTGGATTTGGGCTGCCGCCTTCTTTATTATCATCAACGCCGTTAACCTGGTGAACGTGCGCTTATATGGCGAAACCGAGTTCTGGTTTGCGCTGATTAAAGTGCTGGCGATCATCGGCATGATCGGCTTTGGCCTGTGGCTGCTGTTTTCTGGTCACGGCGGCGAGAAAGCCAGTATCGACAACCTCTGGCGCTACGGTGGTTTCTTCGCCACGGGCTGGAATGGGCTGATTTTGTCGCTGGCGGTGATCATGTTTTCCTTCGGCGGTCTGGAGCTGATTGGGATTACTGCCGCTGAAGCGCGCGATCCGGAAAAAAGTATTCCAAAAGCGGTAAATCAGGTGGTTTATCGCATCCTGCTGTTTTATATCGGTTCACTGGTGGTTTTACTGGCGCTCTATCCGTGGGTGGAAGTGAAATCTAACAGTAGCCCGTTTGTGATGATTTTCCATAATCTCGACAGCAATGTGGTGGCTTCTGCGCTGAATTTCGTCATTCTGGTAGCATCATTATCGGTATACAACAGTGGGGTTTACTCCAACAGCCGGATGCTGTTTGGTCTTTCTGTGCAGGGTAATGCACCGAAATTTTTGACTCGCGTCAGCCGTCGCGGCGTGCCGATTAACTCGCTGATGCTTTCCGGGGCTATCACTTCGCTGGTGGTGTTGATCAACTATCTGCTGCCGCAAAAAGCATTTGGTCTGCTGATGGCGCTGGTGGTGGCAACGTTGCTGTTGAACTGGATTATGATCTGTCTGGCGCATCTGCGTTTTCGCGCGGCGATGCGACGTCAGGGACGAGAAACACAGTTTAAAGCGCTGCTCTATCCGTTCGGCAACTATCTCTGCATTGCCTTCCTCGGCATGATTTTGCTGCTGATGTGCACGTTGGATGATATGCGCTTGTCGGCAATTTTGCTGCCGGTGTGGATTGTATTCCTGTTTGTGGCGTTTAAAACGCTGCGTCGGAAATAAGGCGTTCACGCCGCATCCGACAAAACGAAGTCAACCATCTGAATCCGCTCTCATCCATTCGATGAGAGCGGATTTTTTAATTACTGCTTAAATGCACCTGCCAGGGAGCGAATATCATTGCCGGTTGGCGACTGATGAAGCCGCAGACCAAACTCTTCGACAATCGCAAATATATGGTCGAAAATATCAGCCTGAATACTTTCATATTCCAGCCACACCACGGTGTTGGTAAACGCATAGATCTCGAGCGGTAAACCGTTATCGCCAGGAGCCAGTTGGCGTACCATTAAGGTCATATCTTTACGAATCCGCGGATGGTTACGTAGATATTCGTTCAGATAGGCGCGAAAGGTTCCAATATTGGTCATTCGACGCAGGTTTAATACCGACTCCGTAGAACCTTGCTGGCGATTCCACTCATTAATTTCCTGATGGCGGCTGGTTAAATAAGGTTTTAACAAATGCGCTTTATTCAGACGTTGCATTTCGTCTTCATCAAGAAAATGAATACTGGTGACATCAATGCTGATACTGCGTTTAATACGTCGCCCGCCGGATGCTGACATCCCGCTCCAGTTTTTAAAGGAGTCAGAAACCAGAGACCAAGTAGGAATAGTGGTAATGGTATTGTCCCAGTTACGCACTTTGACGGTGGTTAACCCAATATCGATCACCGCGCCATCCGCGCCGTATTTCGGCATCTCCAGCCAGTCGCCCAGTTTCAGCATATCGTTCGCGGAAAGCTGAATACCTGCCACCAGACCAAGAATCGGATCTTTAAATACCAACATCAGCACGGCAGCCATTGCACCAAGACCGCTGATCAGAATCGCTGGCGATTGACCAATCAGCAGCGAGATCATCAAAATGCCGACCAGAATCGCGCCGATCAGTTTAATCCCCTGAAATATCCCTTTCAGCGGTAACTGAGACGCCGCCGGGAATTTCTGCGCCAGATTCAAAATAACATCCAGCAACGAGAAGACTGAAAGCAGTGCATACATCATGATCCACAACTGCGCGCAGGTGGTCAGAATATCAGCCGCTTCGGTGCCTTTTTGCAGCCAGAATACCGCCTGAATATTGACGATAATCCCCTGCAAGGTGAAAGCTAAACGGTGGAAGAGTTTATTCTGGGTAATGATTTGCAACCATAGCCGTGAACTGGCGATGGCACGTTTTTCGAAGGTCCGTAGTACTACCCAGTGCAAAATAATATGCACTACAACGGCAGTCAGAAAAATAATACCGAAAATCATCACCATCGAGGTGGTGTGATCAAACTCAATACCCGCTAAATCTTCAACCTGGGATATTAAATCCTGCATAACGTCTCCTTTATACAACAGTAGCCTATGATGACGGCTGAAACAGGGTTATGCAAATCAGGATAATCTGAGGGGAAATAGCCGGGCGGATGCCCGGCAAAGGAGAATTACACTTCAGTTATGGTGATGTCTTGCGGCAGACGGGATTTCGGCAGTGTAGCGTTGAAATCTTCGACGCTGTGATGACCTACCGGAACAACCACCAGGCTGGTGTAGCCTTTCTCTTTCAGACCAAATTCTTCATCGAGGATTGCTGCGTCAAAACCTTCGATTGGCACCGCGTCCAGACCCAGCGCCGCAACGCCCAGCAGGAAGTTACCGACATTGAGGTAAACCTGTTTTGCCATCCACTCAGCATCATCATGCAGATCTTTACGGTGCATATCGGCGAAGAATTTGCGGCCTTTATCGTTCGCGGCTTTCGCTTCCGGCGTGGCAAAGCGGCCATCGGCATCTTCCTGGTCAACAACCTGTTTCAGCCAGGCATCGTCCATCGCGGTTTTCGCGCAGAACACCACGACGTGCGAGGCATCAAGCATTTTGCGCTCGTTGAACACGTAATTACCGGCAGCGGATTTGGCAACACGCGCTTTGCCTTCTTCCGTGCTGGCAACAATAAAATGCCATGGCTGGGAGTTGGTGCTGGATGGGCTGTATTGCAGCAGCGTTTTGATCTGCTCGGCCTGTTCCGGGGTAAGTTTTTTGCTGGCATCAAATGCCTTAGTGGAATGACGCTTTAAGGCGACAGAAATGATATCCATAAAGACTCCATGTGTAAGTAATTTTGCGTGCCAGCAGATTACAAGGTTCAACGAGAAATGGTAAGCGAGAAAAATGCGCTATAGATTTTCGCTTTTAGTCTGGGCGCAATCTTTTTTGATCGCGTTTAGATAAGCCATCAACCACTAAATTCCATGAATCATCGATAAGATCGCGCAGTAACGCTTCGGAGATCTCATCGCCTGGATACACTGAAATCCAGTGCTTCTTATTCATGTGATATCCTGGCTTAATGCTCGGGTATATCTGCTGATTTAACAGGGATTTTTGTGGATCGGACTTCAAATTGATAAAGGGGACGCCGCGCAGCTCCGACGACAGCATAAAAATCTTGCCGCCAATTTTAAAAACATCGAACTCCGGGCCAAAAGGCCAGCAAAGCTCGACAAAGGGTAACTCAAGGGCCAGGCGTTTCGCCGTTTCGTGCAGTGATTGCTTATCCATAAACGTTCCTTTAGGCGAAGGAGAATAAGCAAAGTATGCCGTGAAGTACGGCGATAATCGACGTTTAATCCGCCAGCGAGAACCAGCGTCGCCAGATAAAGCGCAGAACAAAATACTCAATTGCGCCCAGCACTAAAAACCACAGGCAAAACAATAAAGTGTAAAGCTGGCTAAGATCCATCAGATGGAACGTGCTCACCAGTTTTTGTGCCAGCGTCAGCCCCAGTGCGGGGGCGGGCAGCAGCAGGCAAGAGAGGAAAGCCATCAGCAAAATGCCTGCTGCGGTGGTTAAGGTTTCTAAAGGGTGTTTCATAACATTGTTAAATGTAAGTTAAAACACCATTGTCAGGGATATTCTTCTGTAAGGCAATTCCCGACTTATTCTCCGGCCCAAATCTCACAATGCTTTTTCACCAGTCCAATCAGCGAGCCGCCATCGGCGACGAAATCACGCATCAGCTGCGCTTCATTCAGACCGCTGACGACCTGGCGATGCAGGGCCTCAATCGCGCTCGATGCGCCAATTTTATCTGCGGAAGGGGCGATTTTTTCCAGTAAACGTAAGGTGTCTTCCGTTAGTGGCCGACGATCGCCAGTGTGCGGATCGGTAATGGCACCTTCCAGCCCATAACGGCAGGCCTGGAAGCGGTTGAATTTATACAGCAGGTAATCTTTTTCCTGATGTTTAAACGGGCGTTCCGTCAGTAACCAGTGGGCGGTAGCCTGAATCAATCCTGCCATATTTACCGCATGGCTAAGGGTTAACGGGGTATCCATTACCCGAACCTCCACCGTGCCAAAATGAGGACTGGGGCGAATATCCCAGTGCAGATCTTTAATGCTGTCGATCATCGTGGTGTAACTCAGACAACGAAACAGGGCTTCAAATTGTTGCCAGTTACTGACCCACGGCATTGGGCCATTGTCGGGAAAGGCGGAAAAAATATTCGGTCTTGAGGAGGCAAAACGCGTATCCGTTCCTTGCATATATGGCGACGCGGCGGAAAGGGCGATAAAGTGCGGCACAAACCGTGACAGGCCGTGCAGCAAATAAATGGCGTCATCGCCACTGGCGCAGCCAACATGGACATGCTGACCAAAAACGGTCGCCTGCTGAATGAGATAACCAAAGTTTTCCAGCGTTCGTTGATAGCGTTCGTTATCGCATACCTCCTGACGCTGCCATTTCTGAAACGGGTGCGTGCCACCGCCGCAAATTTCCAGATGATGGTCTGCGGCTGCCTGCAATACGACTTTCTGCATCGCTGAAAATTGCCCGGCAGCCTGGTTGATATCACGGCAAACATCCGTCGCCAGCTCCAGCATGCTTTCGGTGATATCGTGCTTTACTTCCCCGGCAGTGATCTGATTTTTAACCGCGTCAATCAGCGTTGAAGAGTCCTGGCTTAAGTCATAGCCCGGCGGATTAACCACCTGCATTTCCAGTTCAATACCGAGGGTAAAAGGTTCAGAGACTTGAAAATCGGGTATTGGCATAGGTTTCTCTTATGTTGGCGTTTTCATTTGAGTATAGAAGTGGGAGCGACTGGGCGAGATGCGGAAGTTCTGGAATGTTTTTTTTTGGTGATGGTGAACTGATTGTGACTGAAGAAGTTTGGCTACTTTGCAATGTGCCAGGTTATGGCAGAGCTGGCTGGCGGCGGAGAATTTTGATGATTGAGGGGCGAAGGAAAAACTGGCTTAGTTTCGGTTGATCTAATGCGTAGTGAGAAGTCCGAAATAAGACCAACTGTATAAATAAACAGCTATTTTGCTAAGGAAGGGTAAGATGACTGCGGGTGCCTGAAGCTTTCCGGTTTCAGGTTTACTCTGAGGTCTGGAAAGATGAAGCCCCAGGAGATATTTCTATCAACCCTGGGGCTGCCACTCCAAACCCGAACAATTTGGATGGTAGTCCCTTCTTCGCATGGAGGCAATATAAACATGCTGACGAAATATGCCCTTGTGGCAGTCATAGTGCTGTGTTTGACGGTGCTGGGATTTACGCTTCTGGTCGGAGACTCGCTGTGTGAGTTTACGGTGAAGGAACGTAATATTGAGTTTAAGGCTGTTCTCGCTTACGAACCGAAGAAGTAGCCGTTGTGCGGGGAGTAATTCCCGCATATCCGGTTGTCAGGTCAGGGTGGTAAGGCACCTGTTTTACACTTTCGCCCGCGGTCAGTGATGGCTGCGGGCGATGTCGTTTTAAGGGCAATGATCAGTTTTGCCAACAGAAGTCCGAAACAGGACTCACTGTATAAATAAACAGCTATTTCGCTAAGGAAGGGTAAGATAACGGCGGGTGCCTGAAGCTTTCCTGTTTCAGGTTTACTCTGAGGTCTGGAAAGATGAAGCCCCAGGAGATATTTCTATCAACCCTGGGGCTGCCACTCCGAACCTCAACAACTCGGATGGTAGTCCCTTCTTCGCATGGAGGCAATATAAACATGCTGACGAAATATGCCCTTGTGGCAGTCATAGTGCTGTGTTTAACGGTGCTGGGATTTACACTTCTGGTCGGCGACTCGCTGTGTGAGTTTACCGTAAAGGAACGTAATATTGAGTTCAGGGCTGTTCTCGCTTACGAACCGAAGAAGTAGCCGTTGTGCGGGGAGTAATCCCCGCATATCCGGTTGTCAGGTCAGGATGGTAAGGCTCCTGCTTTACATTTTCGCCCGCGGTCAGCAATGGCTGCGGGCGATTTCGTTTAACTGGCATGGGCGATAATACCAATGAAAAGTCCGGAACAGGATTTACTGTATAAATAAACAGCCATTTTGCTAAGGAAGGGTAAGATAACGGCGGGTGCCTGAAGCTTTCCGGTTAACTCTGAGGTCTGGAAAGATGAAGCCCCAGGAGATATTTCTATCAACCCTGGGGCCGCCACTCCAAACCAGACAATTTGGATGGTAGTCCCTTCTTCGCATGGAGGCAATATAAACATGCTGACGAAATATGCCCTTGTGGCAGTCATAGTGCTGTGTTTGACAGTGCTGGGATTTACGCTTCTGGTCGGCGACTCGCTGTGTGAGTTCACCGTAAAGGAACGTAATATTGAGTTCAGGGCTGTTCTCGCTTACGAACCGAAGAAGTAGCCGTTGTGCGGGGAGCAATCCCCGCATATCCGGTTGTCAGGTCAGGATGGTAAGGCACCTGCTTTACACTTTCGCCCGTGGTCAGTGATGGCTGCGGGCGAATCGTACCAGATGTTGTCAATTAATCGTGTTGGCACAGCGTTATGACTATTTTTTCTTTTATCTGCCAGTGCACAGCAAACTGCTCATCCTCTAGTCGAATGATGATCTGCTGTTTATTCCAGCTAATTATCTGATAATCCAGAAAACCTTGAGCGGCCTGTATCTTGCTTGCCTTAAATGCGCTCTCTTTGGCGGAAAATGCCAGTGTCAGCGCCAGAGAAAAGGTTAAACCGCATTCTGCGAGTCGCTCGTGTTCTGCTGGTGTAATAATGTTGTCTGTCAATTCTCTTGCGGTTTGTACAGAGAAAATCTCTTCGATATCAATGCCAATCGGTTGACGAGATACCACGGCTAATGCCGTAGTCCCGCAGTGGCTAATACTGCCGTATACCTCCGCAGGCCACACAGGTTGGCGTAGCTCGCCGATTGCGGGCACACATTTATAGCCATATTCCCGCAAGGCGTAAACAGCAGCGATCCGTCCGGCTAAATGCTCTGTTTTACGTTTACGTCCAGCGTGTTGCAGTTGTGCGTAGTGTGGCAGCCAGAGTAAATCCTGCTCGCGAAAACTCACCGGATCGAACTCAACAAAATGCAGCGTATGTCCGGCAAAGGGGAGGGAGGTATGCGTAGTTTTCATGTCGACCATATTAGAGACTGATGACAAACGCAAAACTGCCTGATGCGCTACGCTTATCAGGCCTACACTATCCTGCAATATATTGAATTGGCAAAATTTTTGTAGGCCGGATAAGGCGTTCACGCCGCATCCGGCATGAACGACGCGCACTTTGTCAACAATCTGACGTTAGCATCAGAAGTGCGTATTAATGCTCATATACCATGTACGTCCCGGCTCGTTATAGGTATACGCCCCGGCACCGGCGATATAGTTGGCTCCTGCCAGATCGCCCGTGGTCTGGGCATTACCCGCACGCCACAAACGTTTGTCGAACAGGTTGTCCACGCCGCCGGTCAGACTGACATTCTTCGTCACATCCCAGGTCGCGCTCAGACCCACAATGCTGTACGGACTGATTTCTTTGGTTTCCGGGCCAACCGCTGGCTGACCTTTATAGTTGTACTTCTTCGGCTGCTGCTTGCCGTACCAGGTGAAGGTCGTTTGCATCGACAAATCTTCCCGTGCCTGCCAGCTCAGCGTTGAGTTCAACGTATATTCCGGGATGATCGATAAACGGTCGCCCGTAGTTTTGTTTTCACTCTTCAGCATATAAGTGATGTTGTTGGTCCACATCACCGTTTCGCTAACCGGTACGTTTAACGATCCTTCCAGACCTTCAACCACCGCTTTCGGCACGTTATCCCACTGATAGAGATCGGTGCCGACTGCGTTTTGCCCTACAGCCACATAGCCCGCTTCAATCTTATTGCGATAATCGTTACGGAACCAGGTGACGCCAGCCAGCCAGCCGTCGCGTTTGAACTCCAGCCCAATCTCTTTGTTGATACTGGTTTCCGCTTTCAGGTCGTCGTTACCCTGCAAATAGCAGCCGCCCGCGCTGGCATAGCAGCCCTGACCTTTACTGTAGAGAATGTAGTTCGGGTTAGTCTGGTACAGGCTCGGCGCTTTATAAGCACGGGCGATGCCCATTTTCAGCGTGAAGTCATCGCCTAAACCTTGCGATATATTCAGCGCCGGACTCCAGTTATTGCCGACAATGCTGTGATGATCGAAACGCAGCCCCGGCGTTACGATGGTGCTGTCAGTCAGCTCCATGTTGTTTTCGGCAAATAGCGAGAAAATTTCTGCCTTTGAATATGGGCTACGGTCGGTGGCACTCACACCATCAATAGCACCGCCGGTATTCGTTCCGGTCAGCGCCTGGGTGTTGGAACTTAAGTCCTTCATCCGCTGCTGATTCCACTCAGTCCCCAGCGTCAGCGTCTGGTTAACGAGGAAATCAATCGGCAGGTTAACTTCGCTGTGCAACATCACGTCATCAAGATCGATATCGACGAAATCTTGTGTCGCTTTTTCGTTAAATTTCCCTTCGGTGCCGCCCGCCAAACCTTCCGGTATACGCGAGTTACGGGTGTGTTCGTACTGCACCCAATTGCTGGTGGTCACGCCGTTATCCCAGCCACCGTTCCAGGTCAGCGAGTAGTTCTGGCGATACAGGCGGTTGGTTTCATCGCCATATTTCGAGCGCGTATAGGAATCGGAGTTGGTGTTTTGGGTATCACCTGCATACAGGTTACCCTGGCGGCTGTAGCCCGCTTCAAGTTCGAGTGATTGCATAGGGGCGAAGTCCCAACGCACCACGCCATTGATATCTTTGTTGATCACCCCTTCGCGCCCGGCTGGTAACGTCGTGGCATACGTTCCGGCACGCGCTGACTGATGGCCCTGGTTAATATCCCACGCATCAGCCTGAGTTTTGTCGAGGTTGCCATATAAACGGAAGCTGAATTGGTCGCCCAGCGGACCGGTCAAGCTGAAATTGGTGCGTTTGGTGGCACCTTCCTCTTTATGCTCTGGCGCATTGAAATAAGCATCCCAGGAGCCGTGCCACTCGCCGCTGCCTTTTTTGGTAATGATGTTAACCACGCCGCCCGCCGCGCCGTTGCCATAACGCGCAGCTGCCGGACCACGCAGAACTTCAATACGTTCAATCATTTCAGGCGGCACCCAGGAGGTATCACCACGGGTATCACGCTCGCCACGCCAGCCCTGACGCACCGAGTTACGGCTGCTGACAGGCTTACCGTCAATCAAAATCAGCGTGTTTTCCGGACCCATGCCGCGAATATCAATCTGGCGGTTATTACCACGCTGACCACTAGTGGAGTTACCTGTCAGGTTAACGCCAGGCATGGTACGAATGATCTCCGATACATCGCGGGCAACCGGGTTTTTGCGGATTTCATCTGCGGTGATGGTCGAAACGCCTGGCGCCTGCAAGTTCTGCTCGGCGGCGGTAACGACAATAGTATCGTCATGTGAAACAGGAGTATCGGTTGGCTCTTGTGCCTGCGCTACCCCATAAATCCCCAGATTGACCAACAAGGCCAGGGAATGAATCTTCTTGTTCATTGTTTTATTCCTGCATTTTTGCCACGAATTGCAACTGTCGGGCGTAGTCGTCATCAATACGACGTATCCCGCTACCGCGAAAACCTTTGATCCTGAAAGACACGCAGTGCAGTTGGTTAATTAATGTCCGCGCTTCCCACGGCGCGCCATTACGCTATTGCAAATGCAAATAGTTATCAATAATATTATCAATATATTTCTGCAATCAATGAAAAATTGCACAGTAAACATGGGGTTATGGTGTGACGGCGTTAAAAGTAGGAAGTGAGAGCTGGTGGCAGTCGAAACATGGCCCGGAATGTCAGCGTCTGAATGACGAAATGTATCAGGTCACTTTCTGGTGGCGTGATCCACAAGGTTCTGAAGACCACTCGACGATAAAGCGCGTATGGGTCTATATCACTGGCGTGACCGATCACCATCAGAACAGCCAGCCCCAGTCGATGCAGCGAATTGCAGGGACCGATGTCTGGCAGTGGACGACACAACTCAATGCCAACTGGCGCGGCAGCTACTGTTTTATTCCTACCGAACGTGATGACATTTTTTCTGCTCCATCACCTGATCGCCTCGAATTGCGCGAAGGCTGGCGAAAACTATTACCCCTGGCGATAGCCGATCCGCTGAATCCACAAAGCTGGAAAGGCGGGCGAGGGCACGCTGTTTCTGCACTCGAAATGCCGCAAGCGCCCCTGCAACCAGGATGGGATTGTCCGCAAGCGCCAGAAACGCCTGCCAAAGAAATTATCTGGAAAAGTGAACGGTTGAAAAATTCACGCCGTGTATGGATTTTTACCACCGGCGATGCAACAGCAGAAGAACGTCCGCTGGCAGTTTTACTTGATGGCGAATTTTGGGCGCAGAGTATGCCCGTCTGGCCTGCGCTGACTTCGTTGACCCATCGTCAGCAACTTCCTCCCGCCGTGTACGTGTTGATCGACGCTATCGACACCACGCAACGTGCCCACGAACTGCCATGTAATGCGGATTTCTGGCTGGCAGTACAGCAAGAGTTATTACCCCAGGTGAAAACTATCGCCCCCTTTAGCGATCGCGCCGATCGTACTGTGGTCGCCGGGCAGAGTTTTGGTGGGCTTTCCGCGCTGTATGCCGGACTGCACTGGCCTGAACGCTTTGGCTGTGTATTAAGCCAGTCGGGATCGTACTGGTGGCCGCACCGGAGCGGTCAGCAAGAGGGCATGTTACTTGAACAGCTCAAAGCTGGTGAAGTTAGCGCCGAAGGTCTGCGCATTGTGCTGGAAGCGGGTCTTCGCGAGCCGATGATTATGCGGGCCAATCAGGCGCTGTATGCGCAATTACCCCCCCTAAAAGAATCCATTTTCTGGCGTCAGGTTGACGGCGGACATGATGCGCTTTGTTGGCGCGGTGGCTTGATGCAGGGGCTAATCGACCTCTGGCAACCACTTTTCCATGACAGGAGTTGAATATGGCATTCAGTAATCCCTTCGATGATCCGCAGGGCGTGTTTTACATTTTACGCAATGCGCAGGGGCAATTCAGTCTGTGGCCGCAACAGTGCGCCTTACCGGCAGGCTGGGATGTTGTGTGTCAGCCGCAGTCACAGGCGTCCTGCCAGCAGTGGCTGGACGCCCACTGGCGTACTCTGACACCGGCGAATTTCATCCAGCAGCAGGAGGCGCAATGAGCCAGCATTTACCTTTAGTTGCCGCACAGCCCGGCATCTGGATGGCAGAAAAACTGTCGGATTTACCCTCCGCCTGGAGCGTGGCGCATTACGTTGAGTTAACCGGAGATGTTGATGCGCCATTACTGGCTCGCGCGGTGGTTGCCGGATTAGCGCAAGCAGATACGCTGCGGATGCGTTTTACGGAAGATAACGGCGAAGTCTGGCAATGGGTCGATGATGCGCTGACGTTCGAACTGCCAGAAATTATCGACCTGCGAACTAACATTGATCCGCACGGTATTGCGCAGGCATTAATGCAGGCGGATTTGCAACAAGATCTGCGCGTCGATAGCGGTAAACCTCTGGTTTTTCATCAACTGATACAGGTGGCAGATAACCGCTGGTACTGGTATCAGCGTTACCACCATTTGCTGGTCGATGGCTTCAGTTTCCCGGTCATTACCCGCCAGATCGCCAACATTTACTGTGCATGGATGCGTGGCGAACCAACACCGGCTTCGCCGTTTACGCCTTTCGCTGATGTCGTGGAAGAGTACCAGCAGTATCGCGAAAGCGAAGCCTGGCAGCGTGATGCGGCATTCTGGGCGGAGCAACGTCGTCAACTACCACCGCCCGCGTCACTTTCTCCAGCCCCTTTACCTGGGCGCAGCGCCTCGGCAGATATTTTGCGTCTGAAACTGGAATTTAACGGCGGGGAATTCCGCCAGTTGGCTACGCAACTTTCAGGTGTACAACGTACCGATATAGCCCTTGCGCTGGCGGCTTTGTGGCTGGGGCGATTGTGCAACCACATGGACTATGCCGCCGGATTTATCTTTATGCGTCGACTGGGCTCAGCTGCGCTGACGGCTACCGGACCTGTGCTCAACGTGTTGCCGTTGGGTATTCACATTGAGGCACAAGAAACATTGCCGCAACTGGCATCCCGACTGGCCGCTCAACTGAAAAAAATGCGTCGTCATCAACGTTACGATGCCGAACAAATTGTCCGTGACAGCGGGCGCGCGGCGGGAGAGGAACCGCTGTTCGGTCCGGTGCTCAATATTAAAGTATTTGATTATCAGTTAGATATTCCGGGGGTACAGACGCAAACCCATACCCTGGCAACCGGTCCGGTTAATGACCTTGAACTGGCCCTTTTCCCGGATGAAAACGGTGATTTGAGTATTGAGATCCTCGCCAATAAACAGCGTTACGATGAGCCAACGTTAATCAAGCATGCTGAACGGCTGAAAATGCTGACGGCGCAGTTTGCCGCGGATCCGGCGCGGTTGTGCGGCGATGTCGATATTCTGCTGCCAGAAGAGTATGCACAGCTGGCGCAGATCAACGCCACTCAGGTTGAGATTCCAGAAACTACGCTTAGCGCGCTGGTGGCAGAACAAGCGGCAAAAACACCGGATGCTCCGGCGCTGGCAGATGCGCGTTACCAGTTTAGCTATCGGGAAATGCGCGAGCAGGTGGTGGCGCTGGCGAATCTGCTGCGTGAGCGCGGCGTTAAACCTGGCGACAGCGTAGCGGTGGCACTACCGCGCTCGGTCTTTTTGACTATGGCGCTACATGCGATAGTTGAAGCAGGTGCGGCCTGGCTACCGCTGGATACGGGCTATCCGGACGATCGCCTGAAAATGATGCTGGAAGATGCGCGTCCGTCACTGTTAATCACCACCGATGATCAACTGCCGCGCTTTAGCGATATCCCCAATTTAACCAGTCTTTGCTATAACGCCCCGCTTACACCGCAGGGCAGTGCGCCGCTGCAACTTTCACAACCGCACCACACGGCTTATATCATCTTTACCTCCGGTTCCACCGGCAGGCCGAAAGGGGTGATGGTCGGGCAGACGGCTATCGTTAACCGCCTGTTATGGATGCAAAACCACTACCCGCTCACAGGCGAAGATGTTGTTGCCCAAAAAACGCCGTGCAGTTTTGATGTCTCGGTGTGGGAGTTTTTCTGGCCGTTTATTGCTGGGGCGAAACTGGTGATGGCTGAACCGGAAGCGCACCGCGATCCGCTCGCTATGCAACAATTCTTTGCCGAATATGGCGTAACGACCACGCATTTTGTGCCGTCGATGCTGGCGGCGTTTGTTGCTTCGCTGACGTCGGAAACCGCTCGCCAGAGTTGCGCGACGTTGAAACAGGTTTTCTGTAGCGGAGAAGCCTTACCAGCCGATTTATGTCGCGAATGGCAGCAGTTAACCGGCGCGCCGTTACATAATCTTTATGGCCCGACGGAAGCGGCGGTGGATGTGAGCTGGTATCCAGCCTTTGGTGCTGAACTTGCAGCGGTACGCGGCAGCAGTGTGCCGATTGGCTACCCGGTGTGGAACACGGGCCTGCGCATTCTCGATGCGATGATGCATCCGGTGCCGCCGGGTGTGGCAGGCGATCTCTATCTCACCGGTATTCAACTGGCGCAGGGGTATCTTGGACGACCCGATCTGACCGCCAGCCGCTTTATTGCCGATCCTTTCGCGCCCGGTGAACGCATGTACCGTACCGGAGATGTTGCCCGCTGGCTGGATAACGGCGCGGCGGAGTATCTCGGGCGTAGTGATGATCAGCTAAAAATTCGTGGTCAGCGGATTGAACTGGGCGAAATCGATCGTGTGATGCAGGCGCTGCCGGATGTCGAGCAAGCAGTTACCCACGCTTGTGTGATTAATCAGGCGGCAGCCACCGGAGGGGATGCGCGTCAATTGGTGGGCTATCTGGTGTCGCAATCGGGCCTGCCGCTGGATACCAGCGCATTGCAGGCGCAGCTTCGCGAAAAATTGCCACCGCATATGGTGCCCGTGGTTCTGCTGCAACTGCCGCAGTTACCACTTAGCGCCAACGGTAAGCTGGATCGCAAAGCCTTACCGTTGCCGGAACTGAAGGCACAAGCGTCGGGGCGTGCGCCGAAAGCGGGCAGTGAAACGATTATCGCCGCGGCGTTCTCGTCATTGCTGGGTTGTGACGTGCAGGATGCTGACGCTGATTTCTTCGCGCTTGGCGGTCATTCGCTACTGGCAATGAAACTGGCAGCACAACTCAGTCGACAGTTTGCCCGTCAGGTGACGCCGGGGCAGGTGATGGTCGCGTCAACCGTCGCCAAACTGGCAACGGTTATTGATGGTGAAGAAGACAGCACCCAGCGCATGGGATTTGAAACCATCCTGCCGTTGCGTGAAGGTAATGGCCCGACGCTGTTTTGTTTCCATCCAGCATCTGGTTTTGCCTGGCAGTTTAGCGTGCTCTCGCGTTATCTCGATCCTCAATGGTCGATTATTGGCATCCAGTCTCCGCGCCCTCATGGCCCCATGCAGACGGCGGCAAACCTGGATGAAGTCTGCGAAGCGCATCTGGCAACGTTACTTGAACAACAACCGCACGGCCCTTATTACCTGCTGGGGTATTCGCTGGGCGGTACGCTGGCGCAGGGGATTGCGGCACGGCTGCGTGCCCGTGGCGAACAGGTGGCATTTCTTGGCTTGCTGGATACCTGGCCGCCAGAAACGCAGAACTGGCAGGAAAAAGAAGCTAATGGTCTGGACCCGGAAGTGTTGGCGGAGATTAACCGCGAACGTGAAGCTTTCCTGGCGGCACAGCAGGGAAATACTTCAACGGAGCTGTTTACCACCATTGAAGGCAACTACGCTGATGCAGTGCGCTTGTTGACCACTGCCCATAGTGTTCCGTTTGATGGAAAAGCGACGCTGTTTGTTGCCGAACGCACGCTTCAGGAGGGGATGACTCCCGAACGGGCCTGGGCACCATGGATTGCGGAGCTGGATATCTATCGTCATGATTGCGCGCATGTGGATATTATCTCGCCGATGGCGTTTGAAAAAATAGGGCCAATTATTCGTGCGGCGCTAAATAAGTAAATTTATATTATCTATAAACCCATAATTACAATAAATGATTATGGGTTTATTATTTATTTAATTTATCAATTTAACGGATATTTCTCTGAAATAGAGTGAATGTTGCATTCAGTGGGAGGAATTTACAAACTTCAGCTTCGGATAAATCTCACCAACTGGTAAAGTGGGGGCCGTGGAGATTTACTCTTATTGGACCCATTTCAGGTTATACCGCATGTCATCACTGAATATTAAACAGGGAAGTGACGCTCATTTTCCCGAGTATCCTCTGGCGTCGCCCAGTAATAATGAAATTGATTTACTTAATCTAATTGAAGTTTTATGGCGGGCCAAAAAAACGGTCATGGCGGTCGTTTTTGCGTTTGCCTGCGCAGGTTTACTGATCTCTTTCATCCTGCCGCAAAAATGGACCAGCGCGGCGGTTGTCACGCCTCCAGAACCTGTTCAGTGGCAGGCGCTTGAGAAAACATTCACTAAGCTTCGTGTGCTGGATCTGGATATCAAAATTGATCGTACAGAAGCATTTAACCTGTTTATCAAGAAGTTTCAGTCTGTTAGCTTACTGGAAGAGTACCTGCGCTCATCACCTTATGTGATGGACCAATTAAAAGAGGCGAAAATCGACGAACTGGATTTGCATCGCGCTATCGTCGCATTGAGCGAAAAAATGAAAGCGGTTGATGACAATGCCAGTAAGAAAAAAGATGAACCGTCACTGTATGCCTCCTGGACGCTAAGTTTCACCGCGCCAACCAGTGAAGAGGCGCAGACCGTTTTGAGCGGGTATATCGATTATATCTCTGCGTTGGTGGTGAAAGAGTCGCTAGAAAACGTCCGTAATAAACTGGAAATCAAAACCCAGTTTGAAAAAGAAAAACTGGCTCAGGATCGCATTAAAACGAAAAACCAACTTGATGCAAACATTCAGCGCCTCAATTATTCACTCGACATTGCCAACGCGGCAGGAATTAAAAAGCCCGTTTATAGCAATGGTCAGGCAGTTAAAGATGACCCCGACTTTTCTATTTCTCTCGGCGCAGACGGTATTGAACGTAAACTGGAAATTGAAAAAGCGGTCACTGACGTTGCGGAGCTGAATGGTGAATTACGTAATCGTCAGTATCTAGTCGAGCAATTAACAAAAACAAATGTCAACGATGTGAATTTT
The DNA here is from genome assembly GCF_002965045.1 of Escherichia sp. MOD1-EC6300. Lineage (NCBI taxonomy): Bacteria > Pseudomonadati > Pseudomonadota > Gammaproteobacteria > Enterobacterales > Enterobacteriaceae > Escherichia > Escherichia sp. MOD1-EC6300. The sequence continues at coordinate 39,939 of NZ_PTRH01000013.1, forward strand.
ACGCCGTTTAAATATCAGTTGCGTCCGTCATTACCGGTAAAAAAAGATGGTCCGGGTAAGGCGATTATCGTGATCCTTTCTGCGTTGATCGGCGGTATGGTGGCTTGTGGTAGCGTGCTGTTGCGCCATGCCATGGCATCCAGAAAACAGGATGCCATGATGGCAGACCACTTAGTTTAAATCTTCGCGGTTGAAGGTGCCGTTCGTCCGAGCGGCACCACAAGCGGAGTTCCGGCTACCGGATCGTCAATGATCATGCAACGCAAACCATAAATACGCTCAATCAGTTCAGCAGTGACTATTTCTTTTGGTGCTCCTTGAGCGACAATTTTCCCTTCACGTAATGCAATCAAATGGCTAGCGTACCGACAGGCCTGATTAAGATCGTGCAGTACCGCCGCCAGGGTATAGCCTTTCTCGCGGTTCAGTTCGCTTAACAATTCCAGCAAATCAATCTGATGACTGATATCCAGCCAGGTGGTGGGTTCGTCGAGTAGCATAATTGCCGTTTCCTGGGCCAGCACCATCGCGATCCACGCTCGCTGACGTTGCCCACCGGAGAGGGTATCAACGCTTTGATTTGCCAGATGAGTTATTCCTGTGGCCTGCATCGCTTTCGTTACCGCTTCTTCATCTTCTTTACGCCAGCGGGTAAACAGCGGTTGATGCGGGTAACGCCCGCGCGCTACTAACTCCTGCACGGTGATATCTCCCGGCGTGGTGGCGTTTTGCGCCAGTAAACCAATCCGGCGTGCGACCTCTTTACTGGCGTAATGTTGAATGTGCTCGCCATCCAGCCAGACATGCCCGTGAGCAGGCGTCATCAGGCGGCTTAAGGTACGCAGTAACGTGGATTTACCGCAGCCATTTGGCCCGATAATCGCTGTGAAGTGACCATCAGGAATTTCTACAGTCAGATTTTCCGCAACGGTATATTTGCCATATCCGAGGGTTAACTGTTCGCCGCGCAAACGGGCTACTGATTCGGTCATTTTTTGCGAGACTCCTGAATTAACAAGACGATAAGGTAAATACCGCCGAGGCTGACGGTAACAACGCCAACCGGAAGTTGATACGGCATAAACAGTTGTTGAGCACAGAGATCGGCTGCCAGCAGTAACAGCGCACCGCACAGCGCTGCCTGGGTTAGACCCCAGCGAGCGGTGCCGCTGATACGGCGGGCAATGTGTGGCGCGACTAAAGCAATAAAGGAAATCGGCCCCGCCAGGGCAGTGGCAGCTGCGGTAAGTACTACGGCGACCAGCATCATTAACAGCCGTGAACGTTCGACGCTGACGCCTAACGCACACGCGGTGTCATCACCCATCTCCAGCAAGCGCATCCGCCTTACCAGTAAGGCGGCGGCAATTAGCATCAATATAATGATGGGCGCGGAGGGCGAGGTTTTTGCCCACGTCAGGCCATTGAGCGATCCGGCATTCCACAAACCCGCTGTTAGCGCCGTTTCTAATGACGCTTTCAGCAACAGCCAGGTATTAAAGGCCACCAGCATGGCGCGAACACCGATGCCGATAATAATCAACCGAAAAGTGTCGATACCGTTACGCCAGGCAAGCAGCCAGACTAACAGCGAAGTGACAATGCCGCCCGCCATTGCTGCCAGTGCGATAGCCGTCAGGTCCTGACCAAACAGCACCATCGCTACCAGCACGCCGCTCCACGCTCCGGTGTTAAAGCCCATTACGTCAGGGCTGCCGAGTGGGTTACGCATCAACGACTGAAAAATCGCGCCGCTGACGCCCAGTGCCGCACCAATCAACAGTGCCATTAGTACCCGCGGTAAACGCCATTCGGTGACCACCATTGTCATACTGCGCGGTGCGTCACCCATCAGCGCGGCAAATACCTGAGAGGTTTCCAGCGTGACGGCACCGCTGCGTAATCCCCACACGCTTGCCATCACACAAGCTATTAGCAACAGCAGACAGGTGATAATTAATCGACGAGAGACGTAAATCATGCGCCACCTCGCGTTTTACGTCGTACAAGGAAGATCAGCACTGGTGCGCCAATAAAGGCACTGACTACAGAAACGCGCAGTTCGCCGGGAACAATCACCCGCCCGATAATATCGGCAAACAGCAGCAGGGCAGGTGTGGCGAGCAGCGTGACGGGCAGCGACCAGCGATGATCGGCACCTACCAGCCAGCGCGCCATATGCGGCATCATCAGGCCAATAAAGGCAATCGGGCCAACTACCGCCGTCGCACTACCACAAAGCACGGTAATCGCCAGTAGGCCAATCAACTGCGTGCGTGCTACGCGACTGCCCAGCGCCGTCGCGGTGTCACTGCCGAGGCTTAAACTGTTCAGCGCGCGGCTCAGTAATAGTGCAGTTGCTCCAGCGATCAGCACCGGGATCAGCACTACTTTTAAGGTGTGTAAATTACGAATATCCAGCGAACCGGCTTGCCAGAAACGCAGTTGATCGTAGACGTCGGGATTAAGCAGGGCGATGCCGCTGGTCAGCCCTTCCAGCACTGCCGCCAGCGCCACGCCCGCCAGAGTTAAACGCACCGGACTTAACTGCCCACCGCCCTGGCTGCCAGTAAAGGCAACAATCAACGAGGCCACCAGCGCCCCGGCGAAGGCCATCGCCAGTTGTTCCTGCGCGGATGAGTAACCAAACAGCGCCGCGCCCAGCACAATGGCAAAGCTGGCCCCGGCGTTCACGCCAAGCAAGCCGGGGTCGGCAAGTGGGTTTCGGGTGAGGGTTTGCATTAACGCCCCGGCAAGCCCAAGCGCGCCGCCTGCCAGTAAACCGGCAAGGGTGCGCGGCAGTCGCGCGTCGAGCACGATGGTGCAGTCGGCGCTCTGGCAGGTGCCGGAGAGGGCCTCCAGTACTACGGAAGCGGGGAGTGATTTTGCCCCAATGAGCAGGCTTAATGCCGTCGCGATAATCAGTAATAACAGCAATCCGGGCACGGCAATGGCGCGTGTCACGGCAACAGAACCAGACATACGAACTTCCATGATAATGAAATTAATTATCGTTATCGATCTTATTTGGATATGTTAGCATGTGCAGCCTAAGAATAGGTATTTAAAATATTTGATGGCAAGGCATTGTAATGAATAAACAATCCTGGCTGCTTAACCTCAGCCTGTTGAAAACGCACCCGGCGTTTCGCGCAGTATTCCTCGCTCGTTTTATCTCTATTGTTTCTCTGGGTTTGCTCGGCGTCGCGGTGCCAGTGCAGATCCAGATGATGACGCATTCTACCTGGCAGGTGGGGCTTTCGGTGACGCTGACCGGCGGGGCGATGTTTGTCGGCTTGATGGTCGGCGGTGTGCTGGCGGATCGCTATGAGCGCAAAAAAGTGATTTTGCTGGCGCGCGGCACCTGTGGCATTGGCTTCATTGGTCTGTGCCTGAACGCGTTGCTGCCGGAGCCGTCTTTGCTGGCAATCTATTTACTCGGATTATGGGATGGCTTTTTCGCGTCACTTGGCGTTACGGCGCTTCTGGCGGCGACTCCGGCATTAGTTGGGCGTGAAAATTTAATGCAGGCCGGGGCAATCACCATGTTGACCGTGCGGCTGGGATCGGTAATTTCGCCCATGATTGGCGGCTTACTGCTGGCGACTGGCGGCGTAGCCTGGAACTACGGGCTGGCGGCGGCGGGCACGTTTATTACCTTGCTACCGTTGTTAAGCCTTCCGGCGCTACCTCCGCCACCGCAACCGCGTGAGCATCCGTTGAAATCATTACTGGCAGGATTTCGTTTTCTGCTCGCCAGCCCGCTGGTGGGAGGGATTGCACTGCTGGGGGGATTATTGACGATGGCGAGCGCGGTACGGGTACTGTATCCGGCGCTGGCTGACAACTGGCAGATGTCGGCGGCACAGATTGGTTTTCTCTATGCGGCGATCCCGCTCGGTGCAGCTATTGGCGCGTTAACCAGCGGGAAGCTGGCACATAGTGCGCGACCAGGGTTATTGATGCTGCTCTCCACTCTGGGATCGTTCCTCGCCATTGGTTTGTTTGGCCTGATGCCGATGTGGATTTTAGGCGTGGTTTGTCTGGCGCTGTTCGGCTGGTTGAGCGCGGTTAGTTCGTTGCTGCAATACACAATGCTGCAAACGCAAACCCCGGAAGCGATGTTAGGGCGGATTAACGGTTTGTGGACGGCACAAAACGTGACGGGCGATGCTATAGGCGCAGCGCTGTTGGGCGGTCTGGGAGCGATGATGACGCCGGTGGCCTCCGCAAGCGCGAGTGGTTTTGGTTTGTTGATTATCGGCGTGTTGTTGTTGCTGGTACTGGTGGAGTTGCGTCGTTTTCGCCAGACGCCGCCGCAGGTGACAGCGTCTGACAGTTAATGCTTAGAACAGCGCCTTAAGCCGATCCAGCACTTGCATGGCGCTGTAGTAATCCAGTCGGAACGTCTCGGTTCCCAGCGCATAAACCTGCTTGTTTTGTACTGCAGGCAGGTGCGCGAGCAGTGGATTGGCATAAATCGCATCGGCGTCTTTCTGATCACCGGCGAACAGGAATAGCGACTCGCCATTTAACCCTGCCGCCAGATTTTCCCCACCAAGCTGAATGATGTCATGGCGTTTGCCCTGGCTTTGGCTGGCGTTTAAGCCTGCGGGCAACCTGGCCAGCGTAAAGCCGAGTTGTTCCAGCATCTGCCCTTGTGCTGATTCAGCTGTCCAGAGATTGGCACTGTGCGCGGCGGCGGTATAGACAATGGCAGTGACCGGCTGCGGCGGTAATTTGATTTGCTCTTTCGCCGCCGTCAGTTGCTTATCAAACTGCGCGATCCGCTCTGCCGCTTGTTTCTCATGCCCGGTAATTTCGCCAAGTTGCGTTAACAGCGACTGCCAGCTTTTATCGTCGTAATTGATGATTAACGTTGGTGCGATAGTGGAAAGCTGATCGTATAGCGCCAGCGCCGAATCACCGCCGGTTGCGCTAATTAAAATCAGATCCGGCATTTGCGCGGCCACCGCTTCGGCACTTGGTTCACCGATATAGAGCCGTTGCAGTTTGCGTTCTTTCGCCACCTTGCTCCACTGGCGTAAAAAACCCTGGTCATCCGCTACGCGGTTATTCGGCGTGGTCGCGCCGCTAGCGATCACTGGTGCATCAATCGCCAGCAGTGAGCCGGTCAGGGTGACGCTGGTGGAAACAATACGCTGCGGCTGGCTTTCCAGGGTATGAGTACCACGACTGTCAGTAATCTGACGCGGCCAGTCGGCAGCCTGAACTGCAGATATTCCTGAAAGCAAAAGTCCGGTTAAAAGAAGGGCGTTGCGGTAGAGCGGGGCGAGTCTCACAAATCAGCTTCCTGTTATTAATGAAGTTAATGCTTCTCATTTTCATTGTAACCACAAGCAGATGCAACCCCGACTTGCAGATTGCGTTACCTCAAGAGTTGACATAGTGCTCGTTTGCTTTTAGGTTAGCGACCGAAAATATAAATGATAATCATTATTAAAGCCTTTATCATTTTGTGGAGGATGATATGGATACGTCACTGGCTGAGGAAGTACAGCAGACCATGGCAACACTTGCGCCCAATCGCTTTTTCTTTATGTCGCCGTACCGCAGTTTTACGACGTCAGGATGTTTCGCCCGCTTTGATGAACCGGCTGTGAACGGGGATTCGCCCGACAGTCCCTTCCAGCAAAAACTCACCGCGCTGTTTGCCGATGCCAAAGCGCAGGGCATTAAAAATCCGGTGATGGTTGGGGCGATTCCCTTCGATCCACGTCAGCCTTCGTCGCTGTATATTCCCGAATCCTGGCAGTCGTTCTCCCGGCAGGAAAAACAGACTTCAGCCCGCCGTTTTACTCGCAGCCAGTCGCTGAACGTGGTGGAACGTCAGGCAATTCCGGAACAAACTACGTTTGAACAGATGGTTGCCCGCGCCGCCGCACTTACCGCCACGCCGCAAGTCGACAAAGTGGTGTTGTCACGGTTGATTGATATCACCACTGACGCCGCCATTGATAGTGGCGTATTGCTGGAACGGTTGATTGCGCAAAACCCGGTTAGTTACAACTTCCATGTGCCGTTAGCTGATGGTGGCGTCCTGCTGGGAGCCAGCCCGGAACTGCTGCTACGTAAAGACGGCGAGCGTTTTAGCTCGATTCCGTTAGCCGGTTCCGCGCGTCGTCAGCCGGATGACGTGCTTGATCGCGAAGCGGGTAATCGTCTGCTGGCGTCAGAAAAAGATCGCCATGAACATGAACTGGTGACTCAGGCGATGAAAGAGGTACTGCGCGAACGCAGTAGTGAGTTACACGTTCCATCCTCCCCACAATTGATCACCACGCCGACGCTGTGGCATCTCGCAACACCCTTTGAAGGCAAAGCGAATTCGCAAGAAAACGCACTGACTCTGGCCTGTCTGCTGCACCCGACCCCCGCGCTGAGCGGTTTCCCGCATCAGGCCGCGACCCAGGTGATTGCTGAGCTGGAACCGTTCGACCGCGAACTGTTTGGCGGCATTGTCGGTTGGTGTGACAGCGAAGGTAACGGCGAGTGGGTGGTGACCATCCGCTGCGCGAAGCTGCGGGAAAATCAGGTGCGTCTGTTTGCCGGAGCGGGGATTGTGCCTGCGTCCTCACCGTTGGGTGAATGGCGCGAAACGGGCGTCAAACTTTCTACCATGTTGAACGTTTTTGGATTGCATTAAGGAGCGAGGATGAGCATTCCATTCACCCGCTGGCCGGAAGAGTTTGCCCGTCGCTATCGGGAAAAAGGCTACTGGCAGGATTTGCCGCTGACCGACATTCTGACCCGTCATGCCGCGAGCGACAGCATCGCGGTCATCGACGGCGAGCGTCAGTTGAGTTACCGGGAACTGAATCAGGCGGCGGATAATCTCGCCTGTAGCTTGCGTCGTCAGGGCATTAAACCCGGTGAAACCGCACTGGTACAACTGGGTAACGTCGCTGAATTGTATATTACCTTTTTCGCGCTGCTGAAACTGGGCGTTGCGCCGGTGCTGGCGCTGTTCAGCCATCAGCGTAGTGAACTGAACGCCTATGCCAGCCAGATTGAACCGGCGTTACTGATTGCCGATCGCCAACATGCGCTGTTTAGCGGGGATGATTTCCTCAACACATTTGTTGCAGAGCATTCTTCCATTCGCGTGGTGCAACTGCTGAACGACAGCGGTGAGCATAACTTGCAGGATGCGATTAACCATCCGGCTGAGGATTTTACTGCCACGCCATCTCCTGCTGATGAAGTGGCCTATTTCCAGCTTTCCGGCGGCACCACCGGCACACCGAAACTGATCCCGCGCACTCATAACGACTACTACTACAGCGTGCGTCGTAGCGTCGAGATTTGTCAGTTCACGCAACAAACGCGCTACCTGTGCGCGATCCCGGCGGCTCATAACTACGCCATGAGTTCGCCGGGATCGTTGGGGGTATTTCTCGCTGGCGGCACTGTCGTTCTGGCTGCCGACCCCAGCGCCACGCTTTGTTTCCCATTGATTGAAAAACATCAGGTGAACGTCACCGCGCTGGTGCCGCCAGCAGTCAGCCTGTGGTTGCAGGCACTGGCTGAAGGCGAAAGCCGGGCGCAGCTTGCCTCGCTGAAACTGTTACAGGTCGGTGGCGCACGTCTTTCTGCCACGCTTGCGGCGCGTATTCCCGCAGAGATTGGCTGCCAGTTACAGCAGGTATTCGGCATGGCGGAAGGGCTGGTGAACTACACCCGTCTTGATGATAGCGCGGAAAAAATTATCCATACCCAGGGCTATCCAATGTGTCCGGATGATGAAGTGTGGGTTGCCGATGCTGACGGAAATCCACTGCCGCAAGGGGAGGTTGGACGCCTGATGACGCGCGGGCCGTACACCTTCCGCGGCTATTACAAAAGTCCACAGCACAATGCCAGCGCCTTTGATGCCAACGGTTTTTACTGTTCCGGCGATCTGATCTCTATTGATCCAGAGGGGTACATCACCGTGCAGGGGCGCGAGAAAGATCAGATCAACCGTGGCGGCGAGAAGATCGCTGCCGAAGAGATCGAAAACCTGTTACTGCGCCATCCGGCAGTGATCTACGCCGCACTGGTGAGCATGGAAGATGAGCTGATGGGCGAAAAAAGCTGTGCTTATCTGGTGGTAAAAGAACCACTGCGTGCGGTACAGGTGCGTCGTTTCCTGCGTGAACAGGGTATTGCCGAATTTAAATTACCGGATCGCGTGGAGTGTGTAGATTCACTTCCGCTGACGGCGGTCGGGAAAGTCGATAAAAAACAATTACGTCAGTGGCTGGCGTCACGCGCATCAGCCTGAAGGAGAGAACACGATGGCTATTCCAAAATTACAGGCTTACGCACTGCCGGAGTCTCACGATATTCCGCACAATAAAGTCAACTGGGCCTTTGAGCCGCAACGTGCCGCGTTGTTAATCCATGATATGCAGGACTATTTTGTTAGCTTCTGGGGCGAGAACTGCCCGATGATGGAGCAGGTGATCGCGAATATTGCGGCACTACGCGACTACTGCAAACAGCACAATATTCCGGTTTATTACACCGCCCAGCCGAAAGAGCAGAGCGATGAAGATCGGGCGCTGTTGAATGATATGTGGGGACCGGGCCTGACCCGTTCACCGGAACAGCAAAAGGTGGTGGATCGCCTGACGCCAGATGCCGACGACACGGTGTTGGTGAAGTGGCGCTACAGCGCGTTTCATCGTTCTCCGCTGGAACAAATGCTCAAAGAGAGTGGACGTAACCAACTGATTATAACCGGGGTGTACGCCCACATTGGCTGTATGACCACCGCAACCGACGCATTTATGCGCGATATTAAACCGTTTATGGTGGCAGATGCGCTGGCCGATTTCAGCCGTGACGAGCATTTGATGTCGCTGAAATATGTGGCCGGACGTTCTGGCCGGGTGGTGATGACCGAAGAATTGCTGCCAGCACCTATCCCCGCCAGCAAATCGGCGCTGCGTGAGGTGATCCTGCCGTTGCTGGACGAGTCCGATGAACCCTTCGATGACGACAACCTAATTGATTACGGTCTGGATTCGGTGCGCATGATGGCGCTGGCGGCGCGCTGGCGCAAAGTGCATGGCGATATCGATTTTGTCATGCTGGCGAAAAATCCGACCATCGACGCCTGGTGGAAGCTACTCTCCCGCGAGGTGAAATGATGGATTTCAGCGGCAAAAATGTCTGGGTAACCGGCGCGGGGAAAGGTATTGGCTACGCCACGGCGCTGGCATTTGTTGAGGCCGGAGCGAAAGTTACAGGTTTTGATCAAGCGTTCACTCTGGAGCAATATCCCTTTGCGACCGAAGTAATGGATGTAGCCGACGCTGCGCAGGTGGCGCAAGTGTGTCAGCGACTGTTAGCGCAAACGGAGCGACTGGACGTGCTGGTCAATGCGGCGGGAATTTTGCGCATGGGCGCGACCGATCAGCTCAGCAAGGAGGACTGGCAGCAGACTTTTGCGGTTAACGTCGGCGGTGCGTTTAACCTGTTCCAGCAGACCATGAACCAGTTTCGCCGTCAGCGAGGCGGGGCGATTGTTAGTGTTGCGTCCGACGCCGCACACACGCCGCGTATTGGTATGAGTGCTTACGGTGCGTCAAAAGCGGCGCTGAAAAGCCTGGCGTTGAGCGTCGGGCTGGAACTGGCGGGTAGCGGTGTACGCTGTAATGTGGTTTCCCCGGGGTCCACCGACACCGATATGCAACGCACGCTGTGGGTGAGTGATGACGCCGAAGAGCAGCGTATTCGCGGCTTTGGCGAGCAGTTTAAACTCGGCATTCCGCTGGGGAAAATCGCCCGTCCACAAGAGATCGCCAACACGATTTTGTTCCTCGCCTCTGACCTCGCCAGCCATATCACCCTACAGGATATTGTGGTAGATGGCGGCTCGACGCTGGGGGCATAAGCATGATCTGGAAACGCCATTTAACGCTCGACGAACTGAACGCCACCAGCGATAACACAATGGTGGCGCATCTGGGAATTGTTTATACCCGTCTGGGCGATGATGTGCTGGAAGCCGAAATGCCGGTTGATACTCGTACTCATCAACCGTTCGGTTTACTACATGGCGGCGCGTCGGCGGCGCTGGCGGAAACCCTGGGATCGATGGCCGGATTTATGATGACTCGCGACGGACAGTGCGTGGTGGGCACGGAACTTAACGCCACACATCATCGCCCGGTGTCTGAGGGAAAGGTACGCGGCATCTGCCAGCCGCTGCATCTTGGGCGGCAAAATCAGAGCTGGGAAATCGTTGTTTTCGATGAGCAGGGGCGGCGTTGCTGTACTTGTCGGCTGGGTACGGCGGTGATCGGCTAAATTGGATTAATATGCCTGATGCGCTTCGCTTATCAGGCCTACGATTCGCGAGAATTTGTTGGCCTGGTAAGTGAAAGCTCTACCCGGAAAAATATGTGCAGAGGGTGAGACTATTGGTTCTGTAGCCATTCCTGATAGCGTCTGGATATGAAACTCGCTGCGATTTTATAGTTTTCCCATGTGTCTTTTACATGGAATTCGCTGGGAAGATCTTTGACAAGATGGGTGCAGTAGTCTTCGAGATAATCGCCTGTATCAAAATCAAAATAATGTTTAGTAAAGGCGTTTCCTTGGGTCGAAAGTTCTTCATCGGTCAAAGTACCATCGAATTCTTCAAAAAGCTGAGGGGCTGTTATTTCTCTGCGCGTAAAGAGGGCAAGAGATTCAGCGAGATCTTCCTTAAACTCCTCGTCCAACAAGTTATTATCAATCAACCAACCTAAATAAAAACCAGTATGGATGTATGCCTGGCTGAGCGGTAAACCTTCTTCTATAACCGAGTCAAAATGGTATTTCGCTTTGTCATAGCTCATGGGAGGACTCCTTATCATATAACGAAATAGCCATGCTATCGTATAGTTGCGTTGCATAACATTGACGCGGAATACTATAGATTTCGGCTATGCATTTTCGCATATAAGTAGTGTTACTAATCTGGTGAGTCAACCCTCTCAATTGTCCGTAATTGTACACGTCTTTTCGCGACTAAAGTGATCTCGTTAACAATGTGATGTAAATATGAGGTGTTTTTGTTGTACGCATTGGTTTCTTGGTTGTTAAATAAAATCTGCTGATATAGAAACAAAATGTAACATCTCTATGGACACGCACACGGATAACAACTATGAACAAATCAGGGAAATACCTCGTCTGGACAGTGCTCTCTGTAATGGGAGCATTTGCTCTGGGATACATTGCTTTAAATCGTGGGGAACAGATCAACGCGCTGTGGATTGTGGTGGCGTCGGTCTGTATCTATCTGATCGCTTACCGTTTTTATGGTCTTTATATTGCCAAAAATGTATTGGCGGTTGACCCGACGCGTATGACGCCAGCGGTGCGCCATAACGACGGGCTGGACTATGTGCCGACGGACAAGAAAGTGCTGTTCGGTCACCATTTTGCGGCTATTGCCGGAGCAGGCCCGTTGGTGGGGCCGGTACTGGCGGCGCAAATGGGCTACCTACCGGGGATGATCTGGCTACTTGCTGGGGTGGTTCTCGCCGGTGCGGTGCAGGATTTCATGGTGCTGTTTGTTTCCACGCGCCGTGACGGTCGCTCGCTGGGCGAGCTGGTTAAAGAAGAGATGGGGCCAACCGCCGGGGTGATTGCGCTGGTGGCCTGCTTTATGATCATGGTCATTATCCTTGCAGTACTGGCGATGATCGTGGTGAAAGCCCTGACTCATAGCCCGTGGGGAACGTATACCGTTGCGTTCACCATTCCGCTGGCGCTGTTCATGGGGATTTACCTGCGCTATCTGCGTCCGGGCCGCATTGGGGAAGTGTCGGTGATTGGCCTGGTATTCCTTATTTTCGCCATTATCTCTGGCGGCTGGGTGGCAGAAAGCCCGACCTGGGCACCGTACTTTGACTTTACCGGCGTGCAGCTGACCTGGATGCTGGTGGGTTACGGTTTTGTGGCGGCGGTTCTGCCGGTGTGGCTGCTGCTGGCTCCGCGTGACTACCTCTCTACCTTCCTGAAAATCGGGACTATCGTCGGTCTGGCGGTGGGTATTTTGATTATGCGCCCAACGCTGACCATGCCTGCTTTGACCAAGTTTGTAGATGGCACTGGCCCGGTATGGACCGGTAATCTGTTCCCGTTCCTGTTTATTACTATCGCCTGTGGCGCGGTGTCTGGCTTCCATGCGCTGATCTCTTCCGGCACCACACCGAAGATGCTGGCGAACGAAGGTCAGGCGTGCTTTATCGGCTACGGTGGGATGTTGATGGAATCCTTCGTGGCGATTATGGCACTGGTTTCTGCCTGTATCATCGATCCGGGCGTGTACTTCGCGATGAACAGCCCGATGGCGGTGCTGGCTCCGGCGGGGACGGCGGATGTAGTGACATCTGCTGCGCAGGTAGTGAGTAGCTGGGGCTTTAGCATTACGCCAGATACGTTAAATCAGATTGCCAGCGAAGTGGGTGAACAGTCGATCATTTCCCGTGCGGGCGGTGCGCCGACCCTGGCGGTGGGGATGGCCTACATTCTGCACGGCGCGCTGGGTGGCATGATGGATGTGGCGTTCTGGTATCACTTCGCCATTCTGTTTGAAGCACTGTTTATTCTGACGGCGGTGGATGCGGGTACGCGTGCTGCGCGCTTTATGTTGCAGGATCTGCTGGGCGTGGTTTCTCCGGGTCTGAAACGGACCGATTCACTGCCTGCTAACCTGCTGGCAACGGCGCTGTGCGTGCTGGCGTGGGGTTACTTTCTGCATCAGGGCGTGGTCGATCCGCTGGGCGGTATTAACACTCTGTGGCCGCTGTTTGGTATTGCCAACCAGATGCTGGCAGGGATGGCGCTGATGCTCTGTGCCGTGGTGTTGTTCAAAATGAAACGTCAACGTTACGCCTGGGTGGCGCTGGTACCAACGGCCTGGCTGCTGATTTGTACCCTGACCGCAGGCTGGCAGAAAGCGTTTAGCCCGGATGCGAAAGTCGGTTTCCTGGCGATTGCTAACAAGTTCCAGGCAATGATCGACAGCGGCAATATTCCGTCGCAGTATACTGAGTCACAACTGGCGCAACTGGTGTTCAACAACCGTCTGGATGCCGGGTTAACCATCTTCTTTATGGTGGTCGTGGTGGTTCTGGCGCTGTTCTCGATTAAGACGGCACTGGCGGCATTGAAAGAGCCGAAGCCAACGGCGAAAGAAACGCCGTATGAGCCAATGCCGGAAAATGTCGAGGAGATCGTGGCGCAGGCGAAAGGCGCGCACTAAAGTCAGAGTGAGGGGGATGTTGGCGTAGTGCCTAGGGTTCCCCCTCACCCTAACCCTCTCCCCGGTGGGGCGAGGGGACTGACCGAGCGCGTTGATAGCTATTAATGCACTCTCTCAGCAATCTGATTACCGGAGGTATTGATGTTTGATTCACTGGCAAAAGCCGGAAAATATTTAGGTCAGGCAGCGAAGCTGATGATTGGTATGCCCGATTACGACAACTATGTCGAACATATGCGGGTTAACCATCCCGATCAAACGCCGATGACCTACGAGGAGTTTTTCCGTGAGCGGCAGGACGCGCGCTACGGTGGAAAAGGTGGCGCGCGCTGCTGCTAAATCTGTACGTCAGACTTTAAACGATTCCACTTTTTCGAACGCTGCACGCAACGTATCTGGTGTCAGCGTGACCGGCAGGTAATGAATGGATTCCGCCGGACGCAAGGTGTGCGCAATCACTTTGTCGATCTCTGCCTGATTATTGATATCCACTTCCAGCTCCGCCAGCGTGGTCGGCAGATGAAAACGCTGATACGCCCCGGTTAATTGCGCCAGCACATCATCCTGACCCAGCAAGGCGCTTTGCACCAGAATTCCGTAGGCGACTTTGGTGCCGTGGAGAAACTTCTCGGTTTGCGGCAAAACGGTCAGACCGTTATGCACGGCATGGGCCGCCGCCACACGCGTAAAACGATCGCCCAGACCACCGACCATTCCGCCTCCGGCGATAATCGCATCGACCACATCGCAAAATGATTGCGTTAACTGCTGATTTTGCTGATCGGCAAGCGCCTGTTCGCTACTGTTTAACAAGACGTCGCGAATGACCTGCGCATTATTGATTCCCAGCCGCACGGTTAGCGGCAGCGTTTCTGGCTGAGGAGCCAGCACCACCGCTTCATACCATTTCGCCAGCGTGTCACCGATTCCTGCCAGCAGATATTCTTGCGGCGCATTGAGGATTATCTCCGGTTCCACCAGCACCATAAAATTGGCGTCGTCAAAAATCTCATAATGTAGCGCCTGTCCGGCATCGTTGTACCAGACAGAGAGTGGTGTCCAGGCAGCGCAGGTAGCGGCAATCGTTGGAACGGCAACAAACGGCAGACCGAGACGGCGGGCGAGGGCTTTCGCGGTGTCGAGCAGTGCGCCGCCGCCGACGCCAATCACCACGCTGCGATCGTCACCGGACTCAGCCGCCAGTTGTTGCACATTGCTTTCACTGCAATGACCGCGAAACAAAATATGCTTTGCTCCTGGCAGTTCAAACGCCGATGGAAGTTTGGTTTGCGCCGCGGCAAGTGCACGTTCACCGTAGATCCACACTGCGCGAGAAAGTTGTTCATCAGTGAAAAAATCATGCAGGTGATTGAGACTGCCGGGATGAGAAAAGTAGTTAGCAGGGCCAACGACGACGCGGATAGGATTGTGAGGCATGTTGTGTTGTCCTTATTGTTTTATTTAGACATCTAAACGTCTTGATTGCCAAATACTAGCATCGTGTTATAGTGGCTTCAACACGCAACTTTGTCAGGCACAATAAAAATGACAAATAACCCTCTGATTCCACAAAGCAAACTTCCACAACTTGGCACCACTATTTTCACCCAGATGAGCGCACTGGCGCAGCAACACCAGGCGATTAACCTGTCGCAAGGCTTTCCTGATTTTGATGGTCCGCGCTATTTGCAGGAACGGCTGGCGTACCACGTTGCCCACGGAGCAAACCAATACGCGCCTATGACTGGCGTGCAGGCCTTGCGCGAGGCGATTGCTCAGAAAACGGAACGGCTGTATGGCTATCAACCGGATGCCGATAGTGATATCACCGTAACGGCAGGGGCGACGGAAGCGTTATATGCAGCGATTACCGCATTGGTGCGCAATGGTGATGAAGTGATCTGCTTTGATCCCAGCTATGACAGTTACGCGCCCGCCATCGCGCTTGCGGGTGGAATAGTGAAACGTATTGCACTGCAACCACCGCATTTTCGCGTGGACTGGCAGGAATTTGCCGCATTGTTAAGCGAGCGCACCCGACTGGTGATCCTTAACACCCCGCATAACCCCAGTGCTACTGTCTGGCAGCAGACTGATTTTTCCGCTTTGTGGCAGGCAATTGCCGGGCACGAGATTTTTGTCATTAGCGATGAAGTTTACGAGCATATCAACTTTTCACAGCAGGGCCATGCCAGTGTGCTGGCGCATCCGCAACTGCGTGAGCGGGCGGTGGCGGTGTCATCGTTTGGCAAGACCTATCATATGACCGGCTGGAAAGTGGGCTATTGCGTTGCGCCTGCGCCCATCAGCGCCGAGATCCGCAAAGTGCATCAGTATCTGACTTTTTCGGTGAATACCCCGGCGCAGCTGGCCCTTGCCGATATGCTGCGAGCAGAACCTGAACACTACCTTGCGTTACCGGACTTTTATCGCCAGAAGCGCGATATTCTGGTGAACGCCTTAAGTGAGAGTCGGCTGGAGATTTTACCGTGCGAAGGCACTTACTTTTTGCTGGTGGATTACAGCGCGGTTTCTTCGCTGGATGACGTTGAGTTTTGCCAGTGGCTGACGCGGGAGCATGGCGTGGCGGCGATCCCGCTGTCGGTATTTTGCGCCGATCCCTTCCCCCATAAGCTCATTCGTCTCTGTTTTGCCAAGAAGGAATCGACGTTGCTGGCGGCAGCTGAACGCCTGCGCCAGCTGTAATTATTTTACTGTCCAGGCGCGGGAATATTGACGGTCAGCAAATAACTCTTGCAGGCCGTTAATTTGTTTCAGGCGCAACACTTCGTCGCTGTCCATACCCAGCTCTTTGCCGATTTTATTGTCGTCCCATCCTAACTGGCTGAGTTCACGAACGATTTCTGACATGGCTGTGATTTGGTGGCGTCCACGAGCGCGGTTATGACGAATAGTCGCGGCGATGCGTTCGTTACGTGTTCCTTCCAGACAGGTGACCGGTAAATATCCTTTTAATCGCATTTTTAACGTGTTAGAGCCTTTACCAATTTCATGACGGTGAAAGCCATCCACGATTTCCAGAGCATTTTTATCTGTGTGCGTGACCACAATAGGTTGGGTAAAACCATCTATCTCAATGGATTTTTGTAACAGTTTTTTCTCGGGCGGTGCCACATTGTTTGGGTTGTAATCATTTGGCATAATTTGGCTGTTCTTAACCCACAGAACACAATCTACTGGCTCTTCACGAAAGGGGCTAACCTGATGGATCGCCAGGCGGATTTCGTTAATCGCTTTGATGCGATCGTCTTCCGGCAAGCTGGCGAGAAATTGGGTTAAATCCTGCGTTAATTGTTGTTGCATAGTATTCCCCACTCCTGACGTTTTACTTTTATCCGTTCGTTATAACGCTGATAATTCTTCGCTTTGGTTGGGCTAAATGATAATGCCCGACACCAGTAATCGTTATTCAGTAACACCTTGCAAATTCGCCGCCAGGAGGGGATATCTTTCGCGCCAATGTCCCCGTGCTGGGTCTGTGGCACCTCGACACCTTTTTTCTGATACCAATGCAAGTAAATGGCAATTTTGTTGCGGTAATGCTCAGCCGTTTTCTCCGGCATGCTATCAAGCAGCAATAATGCATACTCTTGCCAGTCTAAATGCTCTGGTTTGAGGATTTTCCGATGACCATAAAAATGATTGTCATGTCCGGCGTAAATGCCGCCACTTTTTACCCCGCTAACTCGTGCGCACATAGCCGCCCAGCGATCTGGTTCGATAACGTGATAGAGCCATAATCCTTGCCGTTGCTCCGGGCCAAAAGGTTCGCAAATTCGCATATGACGCAGGGGGACGCCTGCCTGATACATGATATTATACAATGGGTTACATAGGGCTTTATGATTAGCATACCAGGTCCAGATATCAGCTACTTTCCAGTCGTAGATGGGGTAAATGTACCAGCTGTGACCGCCTGGTGCGGCTGTGGTCCAGGGCTTATCATCGGCAAAACGTTGTTTACTTAAACTGGCGATGGCGACAAAACGGTTGTAGGACTCATCCGCACGGATGCCGATCATCATCGCCGCCGGACGTTTTTGTGAAAACCATTCGGCAAACTCACGTACAAATTGTTCGAAGGTCATGCCTGGCTGGTAAAAGGAGAAAAAGTCAGGATCGGTTATCGCTTCTTGCGGGGGCTGACGCACCCATTCGACATCAGATTCCCAGCACTGCCATTCTGGTTGGTATTGTGAAAGGGAATTTTGCGTCTTGAGTGGGAGTGCTACCCAGTAAAACTCTTCAATAACGTCGGTATACAACTCGCGTAACGACTGTACATAGTCGATGGTACAAGAGAACTGTGCTTCCCAGTCGATAAACAAAACGCAGATTTTTTTTCCTAATTTTCTGGCAAGTTCGGCGGTAAGATGCAGCATTAATCCGGAATCTTTACCCCCCGAAAAAGAAACGCAAACACGGGGCAAGGTGTTAAGTGTCCAGGTAATACGTTCCTGTGCAGCTTCTAAAATATTCAGCGGAAGAGGGATTTTATAAATAGACATCTGAAAACGCTCTCTGAACGTTACTGGGTGACTTGTGAGATGAATCCGCTAATTATAGGGTAAACGAAGCAAGATAGAGCACATTATTTTATATTCACACAATGAATCAATTGATGCGTAATATAACATTTATCCGTGGTAATAAATCAGAAGCTATCATTTAAACGATCTATGAATCGTGAGAAGACAAGGTTGTTCAACGAAGCCTTGTTATAGGAAATATAAAGTTTAACCGTAGGAAGTGGTCGTTCCAGTTTTATCTCTTGTAACTTCAAAAAATCACGATGTAAATCGTACAGTTCGGTGGGCACAATGCCCAATAAGTCAGTAACAGAAATACTATTAATTATCGTCAACAAAGAAGAACTGCGAAATGAAACTTTACGGTTCATAAAACGTTCATCTATGTCCATTTGAATTTCGTCAATCCCTGCTGATTTAGATATCAACAAGGTGAATTCTTCGGCGATAATTTGTTCATAGTTACTGGTATCGGTAATACGAGGATGTTTGTTGCTACATATAAGAGAATTGCGAATAGTATGTACCGGCATGCAGATGACAGAGCGGCTAATTACTGGTTGCAGTGTAATTGCCAGGTCAGCTTTGCGTTGAACTAACAATTCTTCAGCGTTTTCAGCTGAAAGCAGTATGTCATGGCATTCTATATCGATTGAAGTATCTTGTCTTAGACAGCGGATTAGCATGTTGTTATTACTACAAGAAATAAGCTGAGGACCGTAGATAATAAAATTTTTCTTCAGCTCAGACTTATTAACGATATTGATCGTTTGTTCAAGGCCTCGGAGATTTTTCTCAAGATGGTGATGCAGATTTAACCCTGTTGTAGTCGGCGCGATACCTTTCCCTGAGCGGATGAATAACGGGTCATTAAATTGCGCGCGTAAACGTTGTAACGACTGACTAACGGCAGATGGCGTTATATATAATGATTCTGCTGCTTTGCTAATGCTGAGGTGTTGATAAATGCACTCAAATATGACCAGTAAATTGAGGTCGAATTTTTTTAAATCATAAAGATTAGCCATAACATACTCCGTTATATTATCTTGTCCATAAATCATTCTTGTAATCAATGATTCTACTGTTTTATTTATATTTGTTATGTTTTATTACTTAACTCTGGATTAAGTTTTTCTAAAGTAACACAGTTGTCTGGAGGGGAAGAAGCAATTCATGCGTTTTTAGAATGGTTGAAAAGCAAGGATGTATTTCAACCACCCATGAATTATCTTCTATTTATTTTCCATAATGATATTAAGCGTTTTCTGATCGGGCAACCCCACGGCCTGTTGCAGCGTATTTTCCTTACTCATGTAATAGATAGCCGGTGTGACATTTGCCCCCAGATCGTCCATGAGTTTCTCGTTGTCGCTTAACACTTTCATTTGCTCTGCACTTACGTTTGTAGGCACATTTAGCTTAAGTTTGCCGCCAGAGGCTTCATATTCTTGCCAGGTTTTTGCGGGATCTTTAGAGGCCAGAATTGCCGCGGCTGTCGCCGGACTTTCTGGTTTGATAACCCCAACCAACAATGTTCTCAACTGTACTTTGCCAGAATCAACCCACGGGCGCGCCTGCTGCCAGAACTGTTTACAATATGGGCAGAACGGATCGGCGAAAACGTAGACTATGACTGGCGCGTCTTTTTTACCGTCGAGGAGCCAGTGCGATTGTTCCATCCGTTGCCACATTTCGCGTCCGGCTGGCGCATAAATTTCTTTTTCGATAAGCATGTTACTCAGGTTTTCACCTTTCTCGTTGTACATGTAACCAGAGATAGCGTGCTTACCATCTGGAGTCAGGTAGATGGTGACGCCCATATCCTGATACTTGCCGAGATAACCTTTCATTCCGCCGGGGGCATCGAACGTTTTGATGATCTTAATGCCCTGTTTTTCAATCGCTTTTACCGGAGCAGGAAGTTCCTCTGCAAAGGCGATTGTAGGAAGCAGAGCCAGTAAAAGTATCTTTTTTAACATTAATTTGTCCTTTTCAGTCAGTGCAAAAATGGAGTAAAAGGCATAACCTATCACTGTCATAGGTAAGAGCTTAGATCAGGTGATTGCCCTTTGTTTATGAGGGTGTTGTAATCCATGTCGTTGTTGCATTTGTAAGGGCAACACCACAGCCTGCAGGCAGGCGCTGAAGATACCAAAGGGTAGTTCAGATTACACGGTCACCTGGAAAGGGGGCCCATTTTACTTTTTATCGCCACTGGCGGTGCAAAGTTCACAAAGTTGTCTTACGACGGTTGTAAGGTAAAACTTATCGATTTGATAATGGAAACGCATTAGCCGAATCGGCAAAAATTGGTTACCTTACATCTCATCGAAAACACGGAGGAAGTATAGATGTCCTTGATTAACACCAAAATTAAACCTTTTAAAAACCAGGCATTCAAAAACGGCGAATTCATCGAAATCACCGAAAAAGATACCGAAGGCCGCTGGAGCGTCTTCTTCTTCTACCCGGCTGACTTTACTTTCGTATGCCCGACCGAACTGGGTGACGTTGCTGACCACTACGAAGAACTGCAGAAACTGGGCGTAGATGTATACGCAGTATCTACCGATACTCACTTCACCCACAAAGCATGGCACAGCAGCTCTGAAACTATCGCTAAAATCAAATATGCGATGATCGGCGACCCGACTGGCGCCCTGACCCGTAACTTCGACAACATGCGTGAAGATGAAGGTCTGGCTGACCGTGCAACCTTCGTTGTTGACCCGCAGGGTATCATCCAGGCAATCGAAGTTACCGCTGAAGGCATTGGCCGTGATGCGTCTGACCTGCTGCGTAAAATCAAAGCAGCACAGTACGTGGCTTCTCACCCAGGTGAAGTTTGCCCGGCTAAATGGAAAGAAGGTGAAGCAACTCTGGCTCCATCCCTGGACTTGGTTGGTAAAATCTAAATTTCCTTCGTCTTTCGCGCTACCAACTCCGGCGCGAAATACTTCGGAAATTCACCTAATTCTTCGGGTGCTGCGGCACCCGATTTTCTTCCCCGCACCATGATGCAAGCTGCATTCAGGTAGCCGCAGAGGCCGCTTGCATGATGATGTTTAAAGCCCAGGAGATAAACATGCTCGACACAAATATGAAAACTCAACTCAAGGCTTACCTTGAGAAATTGACCAAGCCTGTTGAGTTAATTGCCACGCTGGATGACAGCGCTAAATCGGCAGAAATCAAGGAACTGTTGGCTGAAATCGCAGAACTGTCAGACAAAGTCACCTTTAAAGAAGATAACAGCTTGCCGGTGCGTAAGCCGTCTTTCCTGATCACTAACCCAGGTTCCAACCAGGGGCCACGTTTTGCAGGTTCCCCGCTGGGCCACGAGTTCACCTCGCTGGTACTGGCGTTGTTGTGGACCGGTGGTCATCCGTCGAAAGAAGCGCAGTCTCTGCTGGAGCAGATTCGCCATATTGACGGTGATTTTGAATTCGAAACCTATTACTCGCTCTCTTGCCACAACTGCCCGGACGTGGTGCAGGCGCTGAACCTGATGAGCGTACTGAACCCGCGCATCAAGCATACGGCAATTGACGGCGGCACCTTCCAGAACGAAATCACCGATCGCAACGTGATGGGCGTTCCGGCAGTGTTCGTAAACGGGAAAGAGTTTGGTCAGGGCCGCATGACTATTTCCGAAATCGTCGCCAAAATTGATACTGGCGCAGAAAAACGTGCGGCAGAAGAGCTGAACAAGCGTGACGCTTATGACGTATTAATCGTTGGTTCCGGCCCGGCGGGTGCAGCGGCGGCAATTTATTCCGCACGTAAAGGCATCCGTACCGGTCTGATGGGCGAACGTTTTGGTGGTCAGATCCTCGATACCGTTGATATCGAAAACTACATTTCTGTACCGAAGACCGAAGGCCAAAAACTGGCAGGTGCACTGAAAGTTCACGTTGATGAATACGACGTTGATGTGATCGACAGCCAGAGCGCCAGCAAACTGATCCCGGCAGCAGTTGAAGGCGGCCTGCATCAGATTGAAACAGCTTCCGGCGCGGTACTGAAAGCACGCAGCATTATCGTGGCGACTGGTGCAAAATGGCGTAACATGAACGTTCCGGGTGAAGATCAGTATCGCACCAAAGGCGTGACCTACTGCCCGCACTGCGACGGCCCGCTGTTTAAAGGCAAACGCGTAGCGGTTATCGGCGGTGGTAACTCCGGCGTGGAAGCGGCAATCGACCTGGCGGGTATCGTTGAGCACGTAACTCTGCTGGAATTTGCGCCAGAAATGAAAGCCGACCAGGTTCTGCAGGACAAACTGCGCAGCCTGAAAAACGTCGACATTATTCTGAATGCGCAAACCACGGAAGTGAAAGGCGACGGCAGCAAAGTTGTTGGTCTGGAATATCGCGATCGTGTCAGCGGCGATATTCACAACATCGAACTGGCCGGTATTTTCGTCCAGATTGGTCTGCTGCCGAACACCAACTGGCTCGAAGGCGCAGTCGAACGTAACCGCATGGGCGAGATTATCATTGATGCGAAATGCGAAACCAACGTCAAAGGCGTGTTCGCAGCGGGTGACTGTACGACGGTTCCGTACAAGCAGATCATCATCGCCACTGGCGAAGGTGCCAAAGCCTCTCTGAGTGCTTTTGACTACCTGATTCGCACCAAAACTGCATAAGAAGAAGTAAGATTCACCTGCAATTGCTTAGCCGCCGGAGTCAAACCTGGCGGCTTTTTTATTGCAATAAAAAGCCCCGCCGGGATGGCTCCGGGCAGGGCGACATAAATACTTTTATCTATTAGCGAACGACCAGCACCGGCAGATTGGCGTGGCGGATAACGCTTGAGGCGTTAGAACCTAACAGATGGGTCGAAATCGATGGGTTGCGCGAACCGATAACGACAACATCAGCCCCCAGTTCTTCTGCCAACTCATTGACTTCATCCCGCACGCTACCAAAACGGACATGTTGTTTAATGCGGGAAGGATCGATGGTGAAGTGGCTGACCATCGTTTGCAAACGTTCTTCTGCTTCATGTTGCAGATGCTCTTCAAAACGACGTACATCAGCGGCAAAACGGTGCAGGCTCAGGCTGGCTGACCCCGGTAGTACGTGAAGTAGATGAATAACTCCGTCATCCTGGGCGAGGAATTCAGCGTGGCGAACAGCTTTGTCGCTCAATTCCATTTCGAAAACATCCACTGGCATGATGATTGTTTTGTACATAAGCATTCTCTCCTTGTTTTTGCATGTATACATAACAGCACATTATTGATTATGAATCTATGATTTGCGAGGCTGATTCGATCTGAATTTGCGATTGATCTGGAAAATAAATAAAACCAGGTACTACCAGCGTTGTTCAAGGTATAGCACTGCAGCAACAATAATAGCTGCTATGAATATATAAAACGCAGTGATACTGAGAGCTTCGCTCATATGGGGTTCCGCAGATGAATAACCAGTTCAGATTAGAATGCTGTGCTTAAGAGCAAAATGATAAATCTGGTTGATATTTGAGCGGAAAGAGGATGCGAGTGCATCCTCTGGGCAAAGCGAGTTATCGCTTGTGCAGATGGGATTAAAGCAGGTAGTCGCCAGCAGCTTCTGGCTGGTATTCGAGTTCCAGCACTTCAAGGTGGGTTGCAACGCCGCCCGGAAGTTCCCAGTGAATGGAATCGCCAACGCGCAGCCCCAGCAGTGCGGCACCTACCGGAGCCATAACAGAAAGCTGAGTATTGCTGTCAGTCATTTTAGCCGGATAGACCAGCGTGCGCACACGCACTTCGCCATCGCTAAGATTGCGGAATTTAACCCGGCTGTTCATTGTCACCACGTCGTGTGGCATCTCTTCTGGCGAACACATTTGGGCGCGATCCAACTCTGCGTTTAACGCGTCGGCGATTGGCAAACCAGCATAGGCAGGTTGCTCCAGCAGAATATCGATGCGTTCGGCATCCAGGTCGTTAATGATGATAGTTGGTCTGGACATTTTTACTCCATGTCGTCGGTACTGCGAGTGTCGCAGATAAACATACCCAAAAGAAAACCCTCACCGTCAGGCGGCGAGGGTTTAACTCACATGATGATACTGACTGTTGCTCACTCTTTGAAGTGATTTGCATCACATTCAGGGAATTCCTCAATGCAGCGCATTATGTATAAATCTTAATCGTCATGGTTTATGGAAGACGAATTAGCGTGTTTTGTACATCAGATGATTAATAACCCGCTTTATCAATCACAAAGGTTTTGCCACAGTTGCCTGGGTGTGGTTGCGGCAAGAATGAGTTTGCAGAAAGCGGAGCGTTGATGGCGTCAGCTTTGATTGAAATCTGAATTTCAGTCAAATACGCAGGGTTACCCTGGCACGTTAGCTTAACGGCTTTCACGTTCTCTTTTCCCCAGCTTTTGGCAAAGGCGGCATCAAAATCACGGCGGTTCACTGTTTTACCATAGTTATCCGCAAGAAATTTTCCGGTTTCGCTCTCTTTAATTTCTTGATTCAGACGTACCATCGTGCCGAAGTAAGCGTCCGGATCAAAACCAAAGCAGACGCCGTGTTTGGCATATTCGTAGCGTTCCAGGCAGGAACGTCCGCCAGCTCCTGGCATGACTTCACTTAGTTTAGCTGCCGTTTCCAGTGATAACCCAGTTTCCGGCGATGAACACATCCGGCTGGCGCGTGCTTCTGGCAGATTCGGGATTGGGCGAGTAGCGCAACCGAAGCGCATCCAGCGGCGTTCATCAACACCACGGGCAGCAACCGATTTAGGCAATCCAGGCCATAGACCATGTACGGTCAGAAAATCAGCTTTGTTGGTCGTTTCGGTTTGCAGGCGACATTCATCTCGTTCGTTACGATTTCGATCGTGTTGACTCTGGCAAAATCCGGTTTGCCAGGAGAGGGCCAGGACATAGCGATCAAAATCGCCATACTGTTTTGCCTGCAACGCCACGGCGTTGGCAAAAGAGAAGGGAAGCAGAGAAACCGCGAGCAACGCGGCGTTACGCCAGAATGCTTTCATAATGGGTGTGGAACTCATACATACACTGAATACTATCTATTAAATCATAAAAAAGCCCGCCAGGTGGGCTTACCTGGCGGGCGTGATGATTTATTCAGCGTTTGGCGAACGTATTAGTTCCACATGGCGAGAATCGGCCAGCCAACCAACAGCAACATAGAGATGTAAATCACCCCGAAGATTGCACCAAGTCGCCAGTAATCTTTTGATTTCACATAGCCGCAGCCGTAAATAATCACCCCAGGACCGGTTGCATACGGCGTCAGACAGCCCATGATACCGATAGACAGCACCAGCAGGATACACAGTTGTTCCATTGGTACGCCCGGAATACCTTTACCGACGGCCAGAATAACCGGCAGCATGGTTGCGGTGTGCGCAGACAGGCTGGCAAACAGGTAGTGGGCAAAGTAGAACACCAGAACCAGTACAATCACCGTTGCATTTGGTGAGAAGCCTTCCAGGTGCGTACTCATCGTGTTGGCGAACCAGTCGATAAAGCCAGAACGGGTCAGGCCATTCGCCATAACAACCAGCGTTGCCAGGTTGACCAGCGTGTTCCATGCGCTGTTATAGCGAGTAATGTCTTTCCACGGCACAACGTGCAGCGCCAGCATCAGCGAAACTGCCAGCAGACCTACCGCAGTAGCATTAATGACTTCACTGCCAAATACCCACAAACCTAAGCTGAGCAATACAAGGCCAATCAGCGTCCACTCTCTGCGTGTCAGCGCACCCATGGTTTTTAGTTCATCACCCGCCCAGGTTGCTACTTCTTCACTGTGTGTGATTTCCGGTTTGTAAAGCACGTAGGAAAGCCACGGCGCAATGATAAGTAAGATAACGCCAACCGGCAGGAAGCAGAGGAACCACTGCAACCAGCTAATCTGGATGCCGGCAATTTTGCTGACGAACTCCAGACCCAGCACGTTTGGTGCCGCACCGGTGACAAACATGGACGAACTCAGACTGGTACTAATGACCATCATCCACATCAAATAGCCGCCAATACGACGCGCGGACGGATCGTTCGGGAATGATTTAAACAGCGGCGGCAAGTTTTTAATGACCGGGAAAACCGTACCCCCGGTACGCGCAGTATTAGACGGTGTAAACGGCGCCAGCAGAATGTCGATAATGACTATCGCATAACCCAACGTCAGCGTGCGTTTGCCCATGAATTTCACCAGGAATAGGGCAATGCGACGACCTAACCCGGAAACTTCATACCCTAATGCAAAAATAAATGCGCCAAATACCAGCCATACCGTGGTACTGGAAAAACCAGCCAGACCCCATTTCAGCGCCTGTTTTTGCGCATTAAACGCTGGGTCAGCTAATTCTTTGGCATCAAAGAGAAGGTAATTACTGCCAATAACGCAAATAGTAACCGCAATAAAACTGATCGCTGTTGCCGGAATTGGCTCGAGGATCATGCCGACAATCATTGCCACAAACACAGCGAAGTAATGCCATGCCTGCGGTGGCATACCGTCAGGGACAGGGATAAGAAACATGACGCCCATCACCACCAGTGGGGCCAATAGTTTCCATATATTATCTTTTGCTAAAGACATACGGGTTCTCCGAAAATTAATATTTCCAAATTTATCAAGTGCTTAAATAATTAAATCTGTGCTAAAAACCAGGTAAGGATCAGCAGGTCGGCACTGCCGCCTGGACTGAGATTTCGTTCGATACACTCCCTGTCGAACTGCCGGAGATAATCGAGATCGGCGGGGGTTCGGATGCCCCCTTTTTGCAATAATGTTTGCGCCTTGCGCTGTAGCCAGCGCAGGCCCCCCTCGCCACCGCGCGATGCAACGTTGGTATCGCCGTTGATCGCCATCAGTAGGAGTAAGGTATCGAGCAATGCCAGTTCAGGATCTAACCCCTGATCCAGCAGAGTGAGGTAATGCGGCAGGGCGTGGTTGATCACCAGTGGGTAACCTGCTTCGGCTTCACCGCGTGCGCCGGTAAGGCCTAGCTGCTGGTACAACCGTTGACCTGCCGTCAGTTGTGAATTATTGGTACGCAGTTCGCGATCGGTCAGGCCACGGCAGAAACTTGCCGTCGTCGCACAAATGGTTATTGGCGTTACCGACTGGTTGAGTTGAAGCAAACGGCCAATTGCCGCACACAGTAGCCCTAAAGAAAAAATGCTGCCTTTATGGGTGTTTACGCCCGCAGTGGCGCGGAACATATCACCTTCGCAAGCCATACCAATTGGGCGTAATCCGTGGAGTACCGCTTCTGGTGCCATTTCAGCACTACAGGCACCAAATTCAATGAAACGGGGTAACCAGCCCTGAATCGCCAGCGCGCTGCGGTGAAAATCTTCCAGCGCCATATCTTTGTGCGCACCGCAGTTAATCCGATCCACGAGGCCTGGTTTCGGTGACAGATTGACTTCAGTCAGCATGGCGCGCCAGCCCAGCAGGGCGTACTCATCGATTAATGACGTCGCAAGCTTTGTGGTTTTAGTTGACGTTGCAGGCATCGACATCGTTCAGCAGCGCCTCCATGCGGTTGAGTAAATCGGTCAGTTGATGGTTTTTTCCACGCGCGCAAACAGCTGCGCTTTGCTCGCACAACAGGCAGCGGCGAGGCGGCAGTGAATAGTCGCGGCGGGAGAGAATTTCGCCTTCGGGTGTCAGGACATCGATATCCCATAACCGCCCGAGAGGATGACTATGTTCAAGCTCAATGGTGGCGAGCTTGAGGTCGCGAGCCGGGGCGGCAATGCTCAACATGCCCTCCGGCCCGCTGGCGGAAACCAGTGCAGCCTGCTCCTGAATTTGCCAGCCCTGTTTTGCGGCTAAGGCACGCAAGGCTGTCACGCCATGATTAAAAATTCGGCGTGTGACCTCGCTGTCTTTAATCGGCCCAGGCGCAACCACGGTAAAGGAGACCAGTGGAACAGGATGGCGCTTGAGCCAGACGTGTTGCCGTGCTTGCCTTTCATCCCGGCTGACGAGCAGCTCGGGAATTGACACCGCATGGTGGCTGGCGAGTTCAGGAAGCAGGTGCATGGCTTATTCCTTCACCTGATGCACAACATCGATCACCGAGCCATCGCGGTAACGCACAACGGCAACGACGCGGTCGGTGAATTCAATCGGCTGTGGTTCACCGGTCAGCAGACGCGCACGTTCACGCAGCCACTCAATAGAAACCACTTTGATCCCCGCTTCCTGCAGACGTTCTGCCAGTTCCGGACGTGCCGGGTTAACTGCGATACCGTGGTCTGTGACCAGAATATCGACACTGGAGCCCGGGGTGATGCAGGTCAGCACGTTATCCACCAGAGTCGGAATACGACCGCGTACCAGCGGTGCGACGATGATGGAAAGTGCAGAGGCAATCGCGGTATCGCAGTGACCACCGGAAGCGCCACGCAGTACGCCGTCAGAGCCGGTCAGCACGTTAACGTTGAACTGGGTGTCAATTTCCAGCGCGCTCAGTACCACCACGTCGAGACGATCAACCGATGCACCTTTTGAACCCCAGTTAGCGTACTGGTTGGCGCTGATTTCGATGTGATTGGGGTTACGGGCCAGCGATTGTGCAGCGTGGCTGTCAAAGCTCTGCACATCCAGCAGTTTGCGGATCAGACCTTTTTCGTGCAGATCAACCATCGTTGCGGTAATACCACCGAGGGCGAAGTCAGCGCGAATATCGCGGCTACGCATTTTGTCTTCCAGGAAACGGGTTACCGCCAGCGATGCGCCGCCGGTGCCGGTCTGCATGGAGAAACCTTCTTTGAAGTAGCCAGAGTTAACAATCACATCCGCAGCGCTACGGGCAATAAGCAGTTCGCGCGGGTTAGTGGTCATACGGGTAGCACCAGCGCCGATTTTTGCAGCATCGCCAACGCGATCAACTTTGACGATCAGATCAACCTGATCTTGCTCAATGCTTGCCGGATTATGCGGATAAGGCAGCAGTTCTTCGGTAAGCATCACGACCTGTTTTGCGTTGTCGGCATCAACCATTGCATAGCCGAGGGAGCCGCAGCAGGCTTTACCGGTGTAGCCGTTGGCATTACCGAATTCATCACAGGACGGGACGCCAAGGAAAGCCACGTCGATATTCAGTTCGCCGCTCTGTACCAGATGCACACGTCCGCCGTGAGAGTGGATTTGCACCGGTTCCGCCAGCAGACCACGGGAGATTTCTTCCGCCAGTGGACCGCGCAGGCCAGAGGTATAAATGCGGGTAACCACGCCCTGGCGAATGTGTTCTACCAGCGGCGCATGGCAATCACTCAGGGAGCTGGAGGCCAGAGTCAGGTTTTTAAAGCCCATCTTCGCGATGACGTCCATCACCATATTGACGGTCAGGTCACCGCCACGGAAAGCGTGATGGAAGGAAACCGTCATGCCGTCCTGTAAACCAGAGCGACGAATCGCTTCTTCCAGGTTGGCGCACAGTTTGCGATCGCGCGCTTTTTCAGCCTGGTAGGTTTGCTTTGGCGAGTTCTGGAAAGCGGCAAGATCGCATTCAGCGCGACGATTCCAGGCCGCTACCCGTTCTTGTCGTTGAGATTGTTCAATTTTCTGCGTCATTTTGATTGCCTTATTCTTCGCGGATGCCGGAAAGTTCTGCACGGGAGAGCACCAGACGGGCGCGATCGATAACCGGACCGTCCACCATCTTGCCGTTCAGGGAAACCACGCCGAGGCCTTCGCGAGCGGCGGCTTCAGCGGCTTCTACGACGCGGCGGGCGTGATCCACTTCTTTCTGGGTCGGTGCGTAGAGGTTGTGCAGCAGATCAATCTGACGCGGGTTGATCAGCGATTTGCCGTCAAAGCCCAGCTGTTTGATGTGGGCGGCTTCTTGCAGGAATCCGGCTTCGTTGTTTGCGTCAGAATAGACGGTATCGAACGCCTGAATACCCGCAGATCGCGCGGCCTGCAAAATGGAGCAGCGAGCGAACAGCAGTTCAGTTCCTTCCGGGGAGCGTTCTGTACGCAGGTTGCGCACATAGTCTTCTGCACCGAGGGCGATACCGATCAAACGCTCGGAAGCGTGAGCAATTTCCACTGCGCGGGTAATGCCCAGCGGAGATTCAATCGCCGCCAGCAAGCCGGTACTGCCGGGTTCACGACCACAGGCTTTTTCGATACGCAGGATCTCTTTTTCGATATCCAGAACATCCTGAGCGGTATCGGTTTTCGGCAGACGCACAACGTCCGCACCACCGCGAACGACGGCTTCCAGGTCGTTGACACCCCATTCGGAATCCAGCGCGTTTACACGCACAATGGTTTCAATATCGCGATACAGCGGATGTTGCAGCGCGTGGTAAACCATGCGGCGGGCGGTGTCTTTTTCACGCAATGCTACGGAGTCTTCGAGGTCAAACATCAGGGCATCAGCCGGGTAGATGAATGAGTTGCTGACCATCGCGGCATTGGCACCAGGCACAAACAACATGCTGCGGCGGGTGCGAGTTTTACGTTGTTGCAGCGAAGCGGAAATCATTGGCAATCCTCCCATGGCAGAGCCGGGATACCGCTGGCGCGTGCCAGCAGGGCTTCCAGTCGTGCACGTAAAATGCAGTCCAGTGCGCCTTTGTCATCGACATTCAGCTGTACGCCGCGCACGTTGTAGCGGGCGAGAACGTCCAGAATGGTGGTGCGAATGGCATCACCAAACTGTTTTTCAACGCTGCTGTTGATTTGCAGGTCGATATCCTGCGTATCGAGTGGGGCGATGCGTATCATCACATCCCCAGACTCAAGGGTGCCTGCAACGGCGGGCTGGTTTATTTTCATTTTTCACCTGTTTCTCATGCGGGGGTCTTTTGACGAGCTGCCGCGTCCTGGCGGGAGTGCTCAAGCAGGTTCTGCAAATAATGCAGCGTGACTGCAGGGACCAGCGGCGCGATAGCCGTGAGATCGTTTTTCGCCAGCAGTTGACGTACCCGGGAAGCGGATATCGGCATCTCCTGGTAACGCAGCCGCTCAATTTCAACCAGTTCGATGGGCGGTGCGGAGATAGTCGGCGTTTCCAGCCAGTAGCGCATATCCTGGTTGTACTGGGCGGTAACGCGACAAAAGGGTTCAGTACCGACAAAGCGGTGAGTTACACCCAGCGCGGGAGCGAGGTACTGACGGAAAATCTTCAGATCAATTTCGGTGTAACAATGGTTAATGACGCTCTGTTCTTTAATGAAGTAGCAAGGGAACGTAGCGCGGGAGATGATGTATTCGGAGCCGCGATGCACAGTCAGGCGTGGAATATCGGCGGTGCCTTTTAACACCAGATCCAGCCGGTCTTCATAGGGAAAGCGTGAAGAATCTTCTTTAACTAAAAACAGGTGCAACCAGTCGCACTGTGCTGCAGCCTGTTGAATCAGATAACGGTGACCATTCGTAAAGGGATTGGCGTTCATCACAATGCAGCCAATCTTGTTCCCTGGATGACGAAATTTTTTCAGCGATTCGGCATAGCGTTTCAGTCGCGTGGCGCTGTTTTCCATCAGCACCATCACGCCGGGTACACTGGTCAGCGTGGAAAAACCGCACTGGCGGAACAGCGCCTCGTATTCGGTTTTGGTATAAATAAACAGATGCGTGCTGTGCCGCTCATAGGCGAGGTTTATCAATTCAGTGGCTAATGTCAGCGCCAGTCCTTCACCGCGAACGGATTCACTGATAGCAACGCATTTAATAATATTTCCGGCAATTCCACCGCACGCGATAAGCTTTTCATCGCGGGCTACGGTAATAAATACTTCGACTGTGGTGTCAACGCTCAAATCATTTTCATGCAGGAATTGGGCGATTTCCGCCATTTTTTTATTTTCTGAACGTTTTACACGGGTGAAAATATCATTGCCGAACATAATAAATAGTATCCTGAAGGTGCATGTTGTTATCGATTTGCAACGAATGTTGTTCGATGTTGCAAATTGATAACCTTTTATTTTCACTTGGGAGAAAGGGGGGCGATCGAGGTATATCTTTTTCTCCTTTCGCTATACATCCTAAGGAGTATTGCAGCGTGAAATTTTGATTTATTTCACATAGAGTTAGTGGTTTTTTATTTATTTAATGGTTTTAAGTTTTTTAATTAATGTAATTACGAAATGACCCGCAGGTTTAAGTGATTTAATTGATTTAATGAATAAAATTTGCCACGATTATATTTAATATCTATGTATTTTGATTCAACATTTTAATTACATCCGTCAAAGAGGCTCGGGACAACCCGCAAGGAAAACAATGTTGCAGCTTAACGAGAATAAACAGTTTGCATTTTTCCAAAGACTGGCATTTCCGCTGCGTATCTTTTTGCTGATTCTGGTGTTCTCAATATTTGTCATTGCAGCCCTGGCGCAATATTTTACGGCCAGTTTTGAGGACTATTTAACGCTTCATGTGCGCGACATGGCAATGAATCAGGCAAAAATTATTGCTTCTAATGACAGTATCATCAGCGCAGTGAAAACGCGTGACTACAAGAGGTTGGCGACCATCGCTGACAAATTACAAAGAGATACTGATTTCGATTATGTCGTGATTGGCGATCGGCACTCGATTCGTCTTTACCATCCTAATCCGGAGAAAATTGGTTATCCTATGCAGTTCACCAAACCGGGCGCGCTGGAGAAAGGGGAGAGCTACTTTATCACCGGGAAAGGGTCAATTGGCATGGCGATGCGTGCCAAAACGCCAATCTTTGATGACGATGGAAAAGTCATCGGCGTGGTGTCGATTGGCTACCTGGTGAGTAAAATCGATAGCTGGCGGGCTGAGTTTTTATTACCGATGGCTGGCGTGTTTGTCGTGCTGTTAGGGATTCTGATGTTGCTGTCGTGGTTCCTGGCCGCGCATATCCGTCGGCAAATGATGGGCATGGAGCCAAAGCAAATCGCACGCGTGGTCCGTCAGCAAGAGGCGCTGTTTAGTTCGGTTTATGAAGGGCTGATTGCGGTGGATCCGCACGGTTACATTACCGCCATCAATCGTAACGCAAGAAAGATGCTGGGGCTAAGTTCCCCCGGACGGCAATGGTTGGGTAAACCCATTGCTGAAGTGGTCAGGCCCGCCGATTTCTTTACCGAACAGATTGATGAAAAACGTCAGGATGTGGTGGCGAACTTTAACGGTCTGAGCGTTATTGCCAACCGGGAAGCTATTCGTTCTGGTGATGATTTGCTGGGGGCCATTATCAGCTTTCGTAGTAAAGACGAAATATCCACCCTCAATGCACAACTGACGCAAATTAAACAATACGTCGAGAGCCTGCGCACATTGCGACACGAGCATCTCAATTGGATGTCGACGCTCAATGGTCTGTTGCAGATGAAAGAGTATGATCGCGTGTTGGCGATGGTGCAGGGGGAGTCTCAGGCCCAGCAACAGCTTATTGATAGCCTGCGCGAGGCGTTTGCCGATCGCCAGGTGGCGGGGCTGCTTTTTGGTAAAGTGCAGCGCGCCCGCGAACTGGGGCTAAAAATGGTCATCGTCCCCGGAAGTCAGCTTTCGCAACTGCCGCCAGGACTGGACAGCACCGAGTTTGCAGCCATTATTGGCAATTTACTTGATAACGCCTTCGAAGCCAGCCTGCGTAGCGATGAAGGAAACAAGATCGTTGAATTATTCCTCAGCGATGAAGGCGATGATGTGGTGATTGAAGTCGCCGATCAGGGCTGCGGCGTTCCAGAGTCTCTACGAGACAAAATATTTGAGCAGGGTGTCAGTACGCGTGCTGACGAGCCCGGCGAACATGGCATTGGGTTGTACTTGATTGCCAGCTACGTAACGCGCTGCGGTGGTGTTATCACTCTCGAAGATAATGATCCCTGCGGTACCTTATTTTCAATCTATATTCCGAAAGTGAAACCTAATGACAGCTCCATTAACCCTATTGATCGTTGAGGACGAAACGCCGCTGGCAGAGATGCATGCGGAATATATTCGTCACATTCCCGGATTCAGTCAGATATTACTGGCGGGAAACCTGGCGCAGGCCCGAATGATGATCGAGCGTTTTAAGCCGGGGCTAATCTTGCTCGATAACTATCTTCCTGACGGTAGAGGGATTAATTTACTGCATGAACTGGTGCAGGCGCATTATCCCGGCGACGTGGTGTTTACCACTGCAGCCAGTGATATGGAAACGGTGTCTGAAGCCGTACGTTGTGGTGTATTTGATTATCTCATTAAGCCAATTGCCTATGAACGGCTGGGGCAAACGCTAACCCGTTTCCGCCAGCGTAAACATATGCTGGAAAGTATTGATAGCGCCAGCCAGAAGCAAATCGATGAGATGTTTAATGCCTATGCTCGCGGTGAACCCAAAGACGAACTGCCGACCGGCATTGACCCCTTGACGCTAAACGCGGTGCGAAAACTGTTTAAAGAGCCTGGTGTGCAACATACGGCAGAAACGGTGGCGCAGGCACTGACTATCAGCCGCACCACTGCCAGACGTTATCTTGAATATTACGCCAGCCGCCATCTGATTATTGCTGAAATTGTTCACGGCAAAGTTGGCAGACCGCAACGCATATACCACAGTGGGTGACATGATAAAGCCGGAGGAAGCTTGCCTCCGGCATGACTATTTACTTGCCTGTTACCGCGGCTGCCGTTCCTGGCACCATCAGCTCTGTAGCAACGATAACAATCACCAGCCCAACAAGCACCGGCACCGAGGTGCGTTTTACGACTTCAAATGGTGAGATTTTCGCCATCCCGGCAACCGCAACGACTACGCCAGAAACGGGTGACAGGGTACGACCGAGGTTTGACGCCTGCAGCATTGGGATAGTCAAATACGCCGGGTTAATGCCGGAAGAGTGCGCCAGTTTCGGGATCATCTCAACAAACGCATAAAACGGCGCATTGCCTGAACCGGTCGTGACTGCTGCCAGCATTGTCAGGATCACCAATACCAGCATCAGGATGATACTCGCCGAACCAAACGAAGTGGCGATAGAAATCAGACTTTGAATAAAGCCGATGGTGCTAAGCCCCTGAGCGAATACCCCAGCGGCAACCAGCAGCATCACCACGTTAGCAAACGCATCTGCCATCCCGCGATAAGCCACTTCCAGGCCCGAGAACACTTTCTGAGTATTAAAGCTGCGAATGAACTCCAGAATGGAGGCAATCAGCATACAGATCACCAGAATTGTGATGATGTGTAATTGCGGACCCCATTTGCCGTCAAAAATCAGTACTCCGATGATCGGCGTGAACGGCAGAATGGCGTAAAACGCAGGGGCAGTGGTGGTGATTTCACTGACATCTAACATTTCATGAGAGATGTGCTCTTTTTTATCCAGATAACGTTGCCAGAAAAAGTGGGCAATCGCCATGCCGATAATCGCAGCAATCGAGATAGGCAGCGTCGTTTTGAAGGCGAAATCAATCAGCGACATTTCGGAAGCCTGCGCCGCCAGCACCACATCCCCTGAAGTCGGTGCAAGAATAATCGCCGCTGGAGAGGCACAAATTGCAGCTGCTGCGCCACGACTGATACCAACGTTTACCATCACCGGAAACAGGGTTGCCATCAGCAAAACACCCAGACCGGTTGCGGAAGAGACGGCCAGAGACATCAGACAGGCGACAAAATAGGCGGCAATCATCAGCAGGTAAGGGGAGTTAATATACTGCAATGGTTTTGACGCCAGCTTGACCACCATATCATTCGCGCCGATATGGGTCATGTAAGCGGCAAAGCCACACAGCATCATAATCATCATGCCGAGGTCGCCGCCGCGGCTCATTAGCAATATTTTAACGTATTCAACGATATCCGTGGCGCTGTAGCCTGTTGAAGCCTGGCTGGACGGTAACACTTTGTGCCCCATAATGGCACTAATAATCAGCAATAACAGGCCACCGACAAATAACACGCCGGTGGCGGAATACCCTTTAATGATGTAGCGAGCTACACCCACAATAACCACAACCCCAATAAGGAGTTCAATGAATGTCAGCATAATTTTTCCTGTCTCCAGGCCCCAAGGTAAATAATAAAAAATTCCTAAAGCTTAAGGAAAAAATATGCCCAATAAATTGGCGGTGAATGCTGATTAAAATCAAGAAAAACTGCCATTAAGACATTGAAGTTGCTGTTTTTATACATAGATAACAAAACGCATATTTAGCGGTTGGCAATTATCACATAATAATGTGTGTAAATTGATGGTGGATTGATGCAAATTTGTTAATTGCAATGGTGTTAGCTGCGGTTGTGTGCTCATAAAATAATCTACCATGAGCATGGGTTGACGATATATATTATATACTTCGTTAAGATGATTGTTGTATCTAGTTAAAAAATAAAATAATTTTTCCTTGATTGCATTTTGTCATCAAAAAAGACTTGGTTTTTCTTTTTTGACTATTCCCATCGCAGAAAACGACGCATCATCTTTAATCGATGCGCGGAAATATTTAACTTAAACAAGCGGAAATAAATAGAGCAGCTATTCAGATTATTCTTTATGTTGGGGCTATTAAGGTTATGTTAATTGTATCTTTGCTATGCTAATAGTAGATTTTTGATAAATGTTTTATGGTCACAAATGAACGTGAGTAAATATGTCTCTATATTTTCCTTTGTTTTTATTCAGTTAATCAGCGTTGGTAAAGTTTTAGCTAACGCAGATGAGTGGATGACAACGTTTGGAGAAAATATTACACAAACCTGGCAACAGCCTGAACATTATGATTTATATATTCCTGCCATCACCTGGCATGCTCGTTTCGCTTACGACAAAGAAAAAACCGATCGCTATAACGAGCGACCGTGGGGGGGCGGTTTTGGTCAGTCGCGTTGGGATGAAAAAGGAAACTGGCATGGCCTGTATGCCATGGCATTTAAGGACTCGTGGAACAAATGGGAACCGATTGCCGGATACGGATGGGAAAGTACCTGGCGACCGCTGGCGGATGACAATTTTCATTTAGGACTGGGATTCACCGCTGGCGTAACGGCACGCGATAACTGGAATTACATCCCTCTCCCGGTTCTACTGCCATTGGCCTCTGTGGGTTATGGTCCAGTGACTTTTCAGATGACCTACATTCCGGGTACCTATAACAATGGCAATGTGTACTTTGCCTGGATGCGCTTTCAGTTTTGAGACAAATGAAATTTTAGTAACTTCTTTAAAATCAATGACTAAAATAATTAACATCAAAAATAACGCGACTTTTATCACTTTTTAGTAAAGTTGCACTGGACAAAGCGTACCACAATTGGTGTACTGGTAACCGACACAGCATTTGTGTCTATTTTTCATGTAAAGGTAATTTTGATGTCTAAGATTAAAGGTAACGTTAAGTGGTTTAATGAGTCCAAAGGATTCGGTTTCATTACTCCGGAAGACGGCAGCAAAGACGTGTTCGTACACTTCTCTGCAATCCAGACTAATGGTTTTAAAACTCTTGCTGAAGGTCAGCGCGTAGAGTTCGAAATCACTAACGGTGCCAAAGGCCCTTCTGCTGCAAACGTAATCGCTCTGTAAGATACGTCAGCAAGAATTCAAAACCCGCTTAATCAGCGGGTTTTTTTTGGTCTTTAGTGTGCGGTTGAGGCCGAAAACAGCCAGAAAGCCAGTGCGGTCATGGCAAAAGACCCCAGAAGGTTGACGAAAACGTTCAGTAATGCCCAGCCAAAGCGGCCCTCTTGTAACAAAAACACCACTTCTGCCGAAAATGTTGAGAAGGTTGTTAGACCGCCACAAAATCCGGTGGTGATTAATACTTTCCACACTGGATCAATGTTCGTCATCCTGCTAAACCAGGCGAATCCCATTCCTATGATGAATGCCCCAATCAGGTTTGCAGCCAGCGTCCCCATCGGAATCGCCTGATGCAGCGGGTTAAATCGCATACTTAACAGCCATCTCGCCACGCTTCCCGTACCACCGCCAATAAAAACTGCTAAAAGAAGTTGTAACACTGCAAAATCCTGCTATTTGATTTGTATGAGTGATAAGTGTAACGCCGAATAATCGCCGTTGGCGAATTTTACGACTCTGACAGGAGGAGGTGGCAATGCTGGTTGCCGCAGGACAGTTTGCTGTTACATCTGTGTGGGAAAAGAACGCTGAGATTTGTGCCTCGTTGATGGCGCAGGCGGCGGAAAACGACGTTTCGCTGTTTGTCCTGCCGGAAGCATTGTTGGCGCGTGATGATCATGATGCAGATCTATCGGTTAAATCAGCACAGCTGCTGGAAGGCGAATTTCTCGGACGTTTACGGCGAGAAAGTAAACGTAACATGATGACGACAATTCTGACGATTCATGTTCCTTCAACGCCGGGGCGCGCATGGAATATGCTGGTGGCGCTACAGGCAGGAAACATCGTCGCCCGTTACGCCAAACTGCATCTCTATGATGCATTTGCCATTCAGGAATCACGCCATGTTGATGCTGGTAATGAAATAGCTCCGTTACTGGAGGTGGAAGGGATGAAGGTCGGTCTGATGACCTGTTATGACTTACGCTTTCCAGAGCTGGCGCTGGCACAGGCATTACAGGGAGCTGAAATCCTGGTACTTCCTGCCGCCTGGGTTCGCGGGCCGCTCAAAGAGCATCACTGGTCAACGTTGCTTGCCGCTCGTGCGCTGGATACCACCTGTTATATGGTGGCGGCGGGGGAGTGCGGGAACAAAAATATCGGGCAAAGCCGGATTATAGATCCCTTTGGCGTCACCATTGCGGCAGCGTCAGAAATGCCTGCACTCATTATGGCGGAAGTGACGCCCGAACGTGTGCGTCAGGTGCGCGCGCAACTGCCCGTCTTAAACAACCGTCGCTTTGCGCCGCCGCAATTATTATGATGTTTTTTTACTCGGCGCTTGATTCACCTTGTTACAGATTGCTATTGTGTGCGCGCGTCGAATGACCGTTAATATTCTCTGGTTTTTAAGGCGCGTTCTGTTGCCGGTTATATGTCAAGAAGGTATCTATGGGTGAGATTAGTATTACCAAACTGCTGGTAGTTGCGGCGCTGGTCGTTCTGCTGTTTGGGACTAAGAAGTTACGTACGCTGGGTGGAGACCTTGGAGCGGCCATTAAAGGGTTCAAGAAGGCGATGAATGATGACGATGCTGCGGCGAAAAAAGGCGCAGACGTTGATCTTCAGGCTGAAAAGCTCTCTCATAAAGAGTGACGTGGCGAGCAGGACGCTCCCTCAATATCTTGTTCGATACAAAAAACCCGCTTCAAACAGCGGGTTTTTTATCAGACAGATGTAAGTAATTATTACAGGATTACTTAACTTCCATCCCTTTCGCCTGCAAATCGGCGTGGTAAGACGAGCGGACAAACGGACCGCATGCAGCATGGGTAAAGCCCATCGCCAGCGCTTCGGCTTTCATTTCGTCGAACTCATCCGGGCTAACGTAACGTTGAACCGGCAGGTGATGGCGGCTTGGCTGCAAATATTGCCCCAGCGTTAGCATCGTCACACCATGACGGCGCAGGTCGCGCATTACCTCAATAATTTCTTCATTGGTTTCACCCAGACCCACCATCAGACCAGACTTGGTCGGGATTTCCGGATGCGCTTCTTTAAAGCGTTCCAGCAGCTTCAGCGACCAGTTGTAATCTGCACCAGGCCGTACCTGACGGTAAATACGCGGTACGTTTTCCAGGTTATGGTTGAACACATCTGGTGGTGTGGCGGTCAGAATATCCAGAGCACGATCCATACGACCGCGGAAATCCGGCACCAGAGTTTCAATTTTGATTTGCGGGCTTTTTTCCCGAATGGCAGTAATGCAATCCGCAAAGTGCTGGGCACCGCCATCGCGCAGGTCATCACGGTCAACGGAGGTGATAACCACATAACGCAGCGCCATATCGGCAATGGTCTGCGCCAGTTTCACTGGTTCATTGGCATCCGGAGCTACCGGGCGACCATGGGCAACGTCACAGAACGGACAACGGCGGGTACAAATAGCGCCGAGGATCATAAACGTTGCTGTGCCGTGGTTGAAGCATTCCGCCAGGTTAGGGCAGGAGGCTTCCTCGCAGACAGAATGCAGGCCATTTTTGCGCATTGCGGCTTTGATGCCCTGGATACGTGTAGAGTCCGCTGGAAGCTTGATTTTCATCCATTCCGGCTTGCGCAGCAGGGCTTCGCGCTCTGTTGCCACGTTTTTAACCGGGATAAGGGCCATCTTATCGGCATCGCGGTATTTAACACCGCGTTCCATCACAATGGGTTTACTCATAGCGTGCGTGTTCCAGTTGCGAATTACGAAGGAAAGCGTTTCAATTCAATAGATTGTTGTAATTATCAACTATTTTTGAATTAACGACTGGCAGTATATCATTGAAACGGACCTGAAAGCAGCCAAAGCGGTCGCGAAAATGTAAAATTGTTGTTGGATTGTGCCATTTTTTCGTTCTACGCTGTGATCTGGCTGTAACAATACTTTTTCAAAATGCATTACGGATAACATCTATTACCCCGTGCAGGATGGGATCACGCAGGCTGAATTTGTTGTAGTGGATAGAGAAATCTATTTGCTCCTCATTTAAGGACGGAAAAGGCAGTTTTTCCAGCGGCCAGCAACGGCTAAACAGGTTATAAAAACGGCTGGGAATAATCGCTAACATGTCACTGTTGGCAACCAGTGCAGCGATTGTCAAAATGTTGTAGCTGGTGAAACTGATTTGCCGGTCCGGAAACATCTTTTGAACTCTCTGCCGCAGACCGCTGAAATTTTGCCCTTCCGGTAACAGGAGTATATGCGCAGCGTTGCCAATAGTCTCTCTGTCATCTTCTAAAGAGAGTAGCGGATTTCCCTCGCGGCAAATTAACACCATATTGTCGGTGAACAGAACATGATGTTGCACCGTACGATTGGTGCAAAACATGTTATCGATGATGAGATCGGTTTGAAACTGACTGAGTTGGTTTTCCGCGTCGCTGATGGGGGGGTTGCGCAGTAAAAGCTGCGGATAGTGAGATTTAATCGCCCGATAGATGACAGGAAGGACCAGGGCTCCGACCGAGGGGGTGGTCGCAATAGTTATCGTTCGTTGCTTATCATAGCTTCCTTCGATATCCAGCGCGCCAAGAATGGACTCAAGGCCCTGACTGATATACTCATGCAAATGCATTGCAAATGCAGTAGGAGTGACGCCCTGGCCTTTGCGAATAAACAATGGGTCAGGGAATATAACGCGCAGTTTCTGAATAGACTGACTGATTGCCGAGGGTGTCAGATTAAGCACTTTCGCTGCATTAACGATCCCTTTATGCACATACACAGCTTCAAAAATAGTCAGAAGGTTAAGATCAATATTTCGTAAGGTTGTAAATATTTGTGGTTTACCTTCTGACGACTTTCTGCTTAAACAGGGTTCAATTTGATTATTACTATCCACGCACTTACTCCAATTTTATTCATGGAAAAATAATATTTAAAAAAATTACAATAATCTTATATCTAATTTGAATGGAACGCTTTTGCTCACCATAGTCAACTATTTCAATAAGTTAATCAATGGGGTGAGTTACGGAGCGAAGCATTGCATCGCATTTCTGCAAGTGATAAAGAAAATATACAAACGCGAAGGAGAAGTAAAGCATTAGCAGGTATTATGAGTAATGACCCAGTGTAAATTGGGCCATTGATGTATGTAATTAAGCGGTAATATATTCGAAGTCGGGATTGTTTAGTAGCACTAAAATATTTTCTAGCAAACGCGGTGCAATATTATTAGTTGTCGCTTCGGGTTTCCATTGTGATATTTTAGCCATTTCCATTCCGGCATACCCACAAGGATTAATACGTAAAAATGGCGAAAGATCCATATTGACGTTTAATGCCAGACCGTGGAATGAACAACCGCGCCGAATACGTAAACCAAGTGAGCAAATTTTCTTTTCCCCGACATAGACACCAGGCGCGTCAGCCCGAGGATGTGCTTCTATACCCAGTTCAGCCAGGGTATTCACCACTGTTTGCTCGAGCA
Source organism: Escherichia sp. MOD1-EC6300 (assembly GCF_002965045.1). Classification (NCBI taxonomy): domain Bacteria; kingdom Pseudomonadati; phylum Pseudomonadota; class Gammaproteobacteria; order Enterobacterales; family Enterobacteriaceae; genus Escherichia; species Escherichia sp. MOD1-EC6300. The sequence continues at coordinate 81,736 of NZ_PTRH01000013.1, forward strand.
AGGTCACCAGTTCACGCACACCGAGTTTACGGCGTTTCAGGTTAAGCAACACATACATCACCTGTTGCCCCGGCCCGTGATAAGTCACCTGCCCACCGCGATCGCTTTGGATCACCGGAATATCGCCCGGCATTAAAATGTGCTCCGCTTTTCCTGCCTGCCCTTGGGTGAATACCGGATAGTGCTCGACCAGCCAGATTTCATCAAGAGTACTTTCATCGCGGGTATCGGTGAATTCATGCATAGCCTGGGAGATTGGCTCGTAAGGCTGAAGACCGAGCTGGCGGACAAGAATTTTATCCTGATACAAAACGGCATCTCCGTGGAGAATGAGTAAAAGTGGGGGAAAAGTATATCACAGCGAGGAGAGGGGAGTTACCCGACCAGGGGCCGGGTAAAGAATACGCGAGTTACAGAACCATGCGGACAATATCGATTTTGCCCAGTTCTTCATACAGTGTTTCAACCTGCTCAATATGAGTGGCGTTGATAGTGATAGATACCGAGTGGTAGTTGCCTTTGCTGCTTGGTTTTACCGTTGGGGTGTAGTCACCTGGCGCATGGCGCTGTACCACTTCAACCACCTGATCAACCAGCTCAGGTAACGCCTGCCCCATAACTTTGTAAGTAAAAGGAGTAGGGAATTCAAGCAGTTCGTTAAGTTTGGTTTTCATGTCAGCTCCGGCGTAACGTAATTAAATAGCAACTCCCGCCAGAAGGCGGGAGTTTTTTACTGATGCTTAGTATATGGGGGCGGAAATCACACTTTCAAGTGTTCGATTTTTAACCAAACCAGTGATGGAACATTAACTTAATGTAATCAATGATTTTGCCGAAGAAGTTGCCTTCCGGGATTTCTTGCAGCACAACCAGCGGGCGTTGTTCGATCGTTTTGCCATCAAGCTGGAAGTTGATAGTACCGACGACCTGATTCTTTTGCAGCGGCGCATGCAATTCACTGCTGTTCAGCACATAGCTGGCTTTCAGATCTTTCATGCGGCCACGCGGAATGGTCAGGTACACGTCTTTATCAACACCTAACGAAGCGCGATCAGAATCACCAAACCAAACCGGTTCAGAGGCGAACTCTTTACCTACTTTCAGTGGGTTAACGGTTTCGAAGAAACGGAAGCCCCAGGTTAGCAGTTTTTTACTTTCGGCTTCACGGCCTTTAAAAGTACGTCCGCCCATCACCGCAGAGATCAAGCGCATCTGGCCTTCAGTCGCAGAAGCAACAAGGTTGTAACCTGCTTTGTCAGTGTGTCCGGTTTTGATGCCGTCGACATTCAGGCTGTTATCCCATAACAGGCCGTTACGGTTCAGCTGGCGAATACCGTTAAACGTAAATTCTTTTTCTTTATAGATCGAGTATTCATTCGGTACGTCACGGATCAACGCCTGGCCGATCAGCGCCATATCTCGCGCGGAGCTGTACTGACCGTCAGCGTCGAGACCGTGCACGGTCTGGAAGTGAGTGTTTTTCAGGCCCAGTGCGTTAACGTAGCTGTTCATCAAGCCAACAAAAGCGTCCTGGCTACCAGCGGCAAAATCGGCCATGGCGACGCAAGCATCGTTACCCGATTGCAGGTTAATACCGCGGATCAGCTGAGAAACCGGAACCTGCATGCCCGGTTTGAGGAACATCAGCGAAGAACCTTTAAATACCGGGTTACCGGTGGCCCATGCGTCGTTGCCGATGGTGACTAAATCAGTTTCTTTAAATTTACCGGCTTTCATTGCCTGGCCGATAACGTAACTGGTCATCATTTTGGTCAGACTGGCAGGATCGCGGCGGACATCTGCGTTCTGTTCGGCGAGCACTTTGCCCGAGTTATAGTCAATCAGGATGTAGGACTCCGCATCGATCTGCGGTACACCCGGGATCATAGTTTTGATATTCAGGTCATCGGCATGTGCAGCAGAGATAAAGGCTGTGCAAAGAGCCGTGGTGAGCGCCAGGCGCTTCATGATACGAGCGGAAAAAATGGTATTCATGGTCTGAACTACGACATCCGTGATGGAATTAAAAAAAGTGCCCTACTATAGCAAATGCACTACCGGCAGGCATCTGACTTTCCGCGTGACTTTGTTAACGTCATTTACAGAAATTGACACATCAGATGCCTGCTTTACGCTACTGCGCGGTGGTAATAAATGACTGTAATTGGGCTTCGGTTTGCAAACGTTGCTGCAAGGTACTGGCTTCGGCTTTGCTGGCGAATGGGCCAAGCTGGATCCGCCAGACCGCGCCATTTTGAGTTACGCGACCGGGGACGCCGAACTTCTGTCCCAGTTGCTGTTGGTACTGTTGCGCACGCGCCTGATCGCTTACGGCCCCGACTTGCACCATAAAGTTGCCGCTGGCGCTTTGTGAGGCGGCTTGCGGTGTCACCATTGCAGGCGAGGTTTCAGGCGTTGTCGAGGGGGCTGTAACAACGGGCTGTGGCGCAGGTGTTGGTTCGCTGCCTTCCAGCACACCAGGCGCTAACGTCGTTGGTGCACCGAGGAAACCGCTGCTGGTTACCGGCGCGCCGGTCGGATCTTCGCTTTTTAGCGTCGAATTACTGACCGGAAGAATGTCACCCTGCGGGCCTGACACTGAACTTGTTCCCGCGCCACCGCTTAAATCGGGAGGTGCAGGCAGGGCGTAAGTCTGTTTGGCAACTGTGGTACAGGCCATACCAGGACCAGAAAGCGAACCATCCTGGGCGACAATAATCGGATCGATACGAACTTTGGTGTTGTTTGACGTGTTAAGACGGTCAGCTGCCGCGCGAGAAAGCGAAATAACGCGGTCGTTGCCGTAAGGACCGCGATCATTAATGCGCACCACGATCATTCGTCCGTTAGCCAGGTTAGTGATTCTGGCGTAGCTGGGGATCGGAAGCGTTGGATGGGCCGCTGTCAGCTGTGTCGGATCGAATGCTTCGCCAGAGGCCGTCAGGTTACTGCCTGGTTCGGCGTCATAGATTGCGGCCAGTCCCGCCTGGCTAAATCGAGATGGATCCTGCACGATTTTGTAGCTTTTACCATCGCGCTGGTAATCCTGATTTGCCGTCGCGTTCAGTGGTTCGAAACGCGGGTCCGCCCCGCTAATTTCAACTATGGGGCCGTTACATACCGCAGGCTGCGGTACACTTACCGTCTGTTGCTGACCATCATCGCTTGTACATGCCGCGAGCATTCCTGCCGCGATGCAGATCCCGAGCCACTGCTTACGCATTGCGCACCTCTTACACGCTTTTCGACAACATTTTCCTGTGGGTGTGGATTGACATTACAATCCCGAACCCAGCCATCAGCACAATTAGCGCCGATCCTCCATAACTGACCAGTGGGAGCGGAACCCCTACAACCGGCAGAATACCGCTTACCATACCAATATTTACGAAGACATAAACGAATAATATCAGCATTAAGCCGCCAGCCATGACGCGACCAAAGGTGGTTTGCGCTCTGGCGGCTATCCACAGCCCGCGCATGATCAGCAGAATGTAGAGAGCGAGCAGAATCAAAATGCCCACTAATCCCAGCTCTTCCGCCAGTACCGCGAAAATAAAGTCAGTATGGCGTTCGGGGAGAAATTCAAGCTGTGACTGAGTACCGTGCAGCCAGCCTTTGCCGCGTAATCCGCCGGAGCCAATAGCAATTTTAGACTGAATAATATGATAGCCCGCGCCGAGTGGGTCTGATTCCGGGTCCAGGAGCATCATTACGCGCTGGCGCTGGTAATCATGCATCAGGAAGAACCACAGAATAGGAATGAACGCCGCCACCAGCACTACTGCGACGCCAATCAGACGCCAGCTAAGGCCAGAGAGGAACAGTACAAACAGACCGGAAAGCGCAACGAGGATTGATGTCCCCAGGTCAGGCTGCGCAGCCACCAGCAGCGTGGGCATAAATATCAGCACCAGCGCGATGCCTGTGTTCTTCAACGACGGCGGGCAAACGTCGCGGTTGATAAAGCGCGCTACCATCAGTGGTACGGCTATTTTGGCAATTTCCGACGGCTGAAAACGAACGATACCGAGGTCCAGCCAGCGTTGAGCGCCTTTAGAGATGGCACCAAAAGCATCTACCGCCACCAGCAAAATAATACAGATGATGTAGAGATAGGGAGCCCAGCCTTCATAAACGCGTGGAGGAATTTGCGCCATCACCACCATGATGACCAGGCCCATCGCGATTTGGCCTATTTTACGCTCCATCATGCCAATATCCTGACCGCTGGCGCTCCAGATAACCAGGGCGCTGTAAACCAGCAATGCCAGTAAGATCAGCAGCATTGTGGGATCGAGATGGACTTTATCCCAGAATGTTTTTTTATTCGGATTATCCGTCATGATTAATGGTCCTCCGCTGCGGCAACCGCTGGATTTTCCGCAGGCAGATCGGTGTTGTTATCACCCAACATAATGTGGTCGAGGATCTGGCGCATCAGCGTACCAACCGCCGGACCCGCACCGCCGTTCTCCAGAATCATGGCGACAGCGACTTGCGGATTGTTGTATGGCGCAAAGGCGGTCATCAGTTTGTGGTCACGTAAACGCTCGGCAATTTTGTGCGCATTATAGGTTTCGTTCGCTTTCAGGCCGAAGACCTGAGCCGTACCGGATTTTGCTGCAATTTTGTACGGTGCGCTGGCAAAGTATTTATGCGCCGTACCGTTAGGGCGGTTAGCAACACCGTACATACCGTCTTTTGCCAGCTCCCAGTAACCGGAATGAATATCGCCGACGGGCGGTTCATGCGGTTGTACCCATGGCACCTGTTTGCCGTCTTCAGCGGTGCTCATCAGCAAATGTGGAACTTTCACGATACCGTCATTAATCAGGATCATCAGTGCCTTACTCATCTGGATTGGGGTCGCTGTCCAGTAACCCTGACCGATACCAACCGGAATGGTGTCACCCTGATACCACGGTTTTTTAAAGCGTTTCTGTTTCCATTCGCGTGTAGGCATGTTGCCGGAACGTTCTTCCGCCAGGTCGATACCGGTGTAATGACCATAACCGAATTTACCCATCCATTCGGAGAGGCGATCGATCCCCATATCGTAGGCCACCTGATAGAAGAAGGTATCCGCAGATTCTTCCAGCGATCTTGTGACATTCAGACGCCCGTGGCCCCATTTTTTCCAGTCACGATAACGTTTTTCCGAACCTGGCAGTTGCCACCAGCCTGGGTCAAACAGCGTCGTATTGCGCGTGATCACTCCGGCGCTCAATGCCGAAACCGCCACATAGGGTTTAACTGTAGACGCGGGAGGATAAACCCCCTGTGTGGCGCGGTTCACCAGCGGTGTATTTGGGTCGTTCAGCAAGGCGGAATAATCTTTGCTGGAGATACCGTCAACAAACAGGTTTGGGTCATAACTAGGCGTGGAAACCAGCGCCAGCACCCCACCTGTACGCGGATCGGTGACTACCACCGCTGCGCGGCTACCCGCCAGCAGCGTTTCAATATATTGCTGGAGTTTGAGATCCAGCGTCAGGTAAATATCGTGTCCGGCTTGCGGTGGCACTTCTTTTAACTGGCGGATAACACGCCCACGGTTGTTAACTTCAACCTCTTCATAACCGGTCTGACCGTGCAGCACGTCTTCATAGTAACGCTCAATGCCCAGCTTACCGATATCATGCGTTGCCGCATAGTTGGCCAGTTTGCCGTCATTATTCAGGCGTTCGACGTCTTTATCGTTGATTTTCGACACATAGCCGATGACGTGGGTCAACGCCGAACCGTAAGGATAGTAACGACGCTTATAGCCTTTAACTTCGACACCCGGAAAACGGTACTGGTTAACGGCAAAGCGCGCCACTTGTACTTCGGTCAGGTTAGTTTTCACCGGGATAGAGGTGAAACGGTGTGAACGTGCGCGCTCTTTTCGGAATGCAGCAATATCGTCATCGGTCAGATCAACCACGCTGCGCAAAGCGTCCAGCGTTTGCTGCACGTTATCGACTTTCTCCGGCATCATCTCTATCTGGTAGATAGTGCGGTTAAGTGCCAGAGGGATACCGTTACGGTCGTAGATAATGCCGCGGCTGGGCGCGATAGGCACCAGCTTAATGCGGTTTTCATTAGATCGGGTCTGGTAATCGGTAAAGCGAACAATTTGCAGATTATACAGATTGGCGATAAGCACGCCGGTCAGCAGCAAAATCCCCAAAAAGGCGACCAGCGCCCGGCGCACAAACAGCGCGGACTCTGCCGTATAGTCGCGAAAAGAGTTCTGTAGTTTCATCCGCTGCGTTTTCTACTCAAAGCTCCCTTATCACTCACGGTGATAAGGATGGTTGGTGGTGATGCTCCACGCCCGGTACAGACTCTCTGCGACCAGCACGCGAACCAGCGGATGGGGAAGGGTAAGCGCCGACAGCGACCAGCTTTGTTCCGCCGCCGCTTTGCAGGCAGGCGACAACCCTTCAGGCCCGCCAATCAGCAGACTGACGTCGCGACCATCCAGTTTCCAGCGTTCCAGCTCAGCGGCTAACTGCGGCGTATCCCAGGGCTTGCCTGGAATATCGAGGGTAACAATGCGGTTTTTGCCTGCGGCTGCCAGCATCTGCTCACCCTCTTTGTCGAGTATGCGCTTGATGTCCGCATTCTTGCCGCGTTTTCCGGCCGGAATTTCAATCAGCTCGAAGGGCATATCTTTCGGAAAACGACGCAGGTACTCGGTAAAACCGGTTTGTACCCAGTCCGGCATTTTCGTTCCCACGGCGACAAGTTGCAGCTTCACGCATTAACTCCAGAGTTTTTCCAGTTCATACAGGCGACGGCTCTCTTCCTGCATGACATGGACAATCACATCGCCCAAATCCACGACAATCCAGTCGGCGCTGTTTTCACCTTCTACGCCGAGCGGTAACAGGCCCGCTGCGCGAGACTCCTGCACAACGTGGTCAGCAATGGACATAACATGACGGCTGGACGTACCCGTACAGATGATCATGCAGTCGGTGATGCTGGATTTGCCCTGAACGTCTAAGGCGATGATGTCCTGACCTTTGAGGTCATCAATTTTGTCGATAACAAAATCCTGGAGTGCTTTACCCTGCAAGTTTTCCCCCTGGGTGAATCAAATAGATAAAAATGGTCTGTCAGTATACCTGAACCAGAGGCGATTTCGGGACAATTGTCGCCGAATCGGCTTTCGAAAGTGGGCTATCATCCCACCCCGCGCCGCAGATTGCATCGCCATTTTTGTAAAACAATTTCTACAAAGTCGTGTCTGGCGGAAAAAGTCTGGCTGCGGAGAATATCAGCCTGCCCGGGGCTGTCAATGGTCGTTGCGGCTTACCCGTAAAAAAACAGCAAAGTCATGCATTCTCGACCCCGATGGCACGGCTATTGAGGACGCGTAGCGTCGCGAATTTTTGGTTGATATCAATGGCGCTCCAACACCCCTGGTCAACGCGGAAATGCCACATAGACTCGGCAGGCATGCCAATTAAACGAGCAATTAACAGACTCAGTACGCCCTGATGGCTGACGACTAAAATATTCTGATAGTGCTGATATTGACTAAGCCTTGTGATAAAGCGTTCCACACGTTGCGAAAATGCCTGAAATCCTTCACCGTTCGTGGGGATAGAATGATGCCAGTCATTGCACCACGCGCTATAGTTTTCGGCATCTTCTTGCATGAGGTCGCGATGATGTCGCATCTCCCAGTCGCCAAAAAACATTTCGTTGAGTTCAGGGATGATTTGCACGGGGAGCAGGCGATCACTGAGAACCAGTCGCGCGGTATGCTGTGCCCGTTCCAGTTTACTGCATAAAACCAGATCAAAGGAAACACCATGTAGCAGCGTATGCAGATTTTGCGCTTGCTCAATACCGCGCGCAGTCAGGGGTGTGGGAGCATGACCGCTGTACAGACCATCGACATTCGCTTGCGTTTCGCCATGACGAATTAACCACAGTCGCATCATGCCCTCCGTAACGACAGGTATCAGCGATACAAGCCTTGTTGGTTTATGTAAGTCAGTACCGGTTCCGGCAATAAATCCTCACACGATTCACCGTTTTGCAACCGTTCGCGGATGATGGTCGCCGAGATGTTAAACCATGGCGTTTCAGCCAGATAAATTTTACCGGCAGGCTGAAGATGGAGATCTTCCGGGTTATGTGTCAAATGATCTTCCAGCCATTGCTGGTATTGCGGTTGCGCCATTTCTAGTGGGTAACCGGGACGCCGACAGACGATCAAATGTGCATTGTCGAGTATCGTTTCGTATTCGTACCAGGTTGGAAAGGTGAGCAGTGAATCCTGGCCAATAATAAATGCCAGCGGCACATCTGGCCCTTGTTCCTGCCGCCATTCTTTCAGTGTTTGTGCAGTGTAAGAGGGAGCATTGCGCTTTAGCTCGCGTTCATCAAGGGTAAACAGTGGCTTGTCGGCAATCGCCAGTTCAAGCATGTGTTTACGCTGCACACTGGTTGCTTCCGGCTGGGGACGATGCGGAGGAACATTATTAGGGATGATGGTGACTCGCGTCAGACCAATCAAGTTCGCCAGCGTTTCCACGGGCTTAAGATGACCATAGTGCACCGGATCAAAGGTGCCACCAAACAGAGCCTGTAAAGATTTCATATCAACCGTCGATAAATACGTCCGCCAGCGGTTTATGGCACAACAGAAGAGATAACCCTTCCAGCTCTGCCCACACTGACTGACCGTAATCTTGTTTGAGGGTGAGTTCCGTTCGTGTCAGGAGTTGCACGGCCTGACGTAACTGCGGCTGGCTTAAGCGATTTAACGCCTCACTCATCATGCCCCGGCGGTTCTGCCATACCCGATGCTTATCAAACAACGCACGCAGTGGCGTATGGGCAGACTGGCGTTTCAGGTTAACCAGTAACAACAGTTCACGTTGTAATGTGCGCAACAAAATAACCGGTTCGCTGCCTTCCAGACGCAGTTGCTGAAGAATATGCAACGCGCGCTTACTTTTTCCCATCAACAAAGCATCAACCCAATGAAAAGGGGTGAAATGCGCGGCATCATTCACCGCCTGTTCAACGCGAGGTAATGTCAGTTTGCCGTCTGGCCAGAGTAGCGATAAACGCTCCAGTGCCTGGGCCAGCGCCAGCAGGTTACCTTCATAACAGTAGCAGAGCACCTGATTTGCGGCGTCATCCAGTTCTAAGTTGAGCTGTTTTGCACGCGCAGCAACCCAGCGAGGAAGCTGAGCCTGCTCCGGTGTTTGACAGGTCACCTGCACGCTTCGATTTGCAAGAGCAGTAAACCAGGCGGCATTTTCTTGCGCTTTGCTTAATTTATTACCGCGGACGATCAACAGCAGGTCGTCATGCAGAAGTCCAGTGAGTGTGAGAAGTTGTTCATTGATCGCCGCATTCGGTCCGTTTTCTGGTAACAACAGCAATAGCGTTTGTCGACTGGCAAACAGACTCATGGCCTGGCATAACGAAAAGACCGCATTCCAGTCAGTGTTGGGATCAATGGAAAAAGTGTGGTGTTCTTCGAATCCTTGTGCCGCAGCGACCTGACGAATAGCGTCCTGGCTTTCCTGCAATAACAGAGGATCGTTACCAAGTAAAAGATACGCCGCGCGCAGCCCTTCATTGAGCTGCGCGCGAAGTTGTTCCGGGTACAACCGAATCATCAGTTACCCAGCGTGGTAGAGACGCGTGCAGGCGTTGCCGGAGTATCCGTTGTGGTCGACGTCTGTTCTTCGTCGGAACGAATATCCGCAGCACGGATGCTTGGCAGCTTACGAATCAGCTGTTCGGCAGCACGGTCGTACATCTCTTTTACGATCATGTCTTGTTCGTTATCTTTCGCTAACGCCATTTGCGGGTTATCGAAGAACGAACGGAAGACTTTGGCGCTAATCGGGTAGATGTCACGGCCGGGGATCAACACGGTCGCATTAACCGTCATGATCATCTGATACTCTGCTGTTTGACCGTTACGGAATACCGATGCGGTATCTTTCGCGATGCTCACTTTACCCAAACGCAGGGATGGAACGTCCTTACGGGTGGTTTCTTTATCAAGCAACTCGACACCGTTCAGACGTAACTGGTTACGCACCGCACGACTTAACGGCCCGTTCGGGTCGCCAGAGTCCAGGATCATGACCTTCATAGTGGAAGGAACCTGCGTAGTATCACGCAGATGCCAGCCACACCCGGCGGTGATTAACACCGCCAGAGATAACAACAATGTTGCCAGATATCGCACGCTTCCTCCCGCGCTTAGCCAACGACCAGATTGAGGAGTTTACCTGGTACGTAAATCACTTTACGCACAGTAACGCCATCGAGATATTTTGCTACCAGATGTTCCTGGCCAGCACGTTCGCGAACCTGTTCTTCCGTTGCGTCCACCGGAACAGTGATTTTGGCACGGACTTTACCGTTAACCTGCACCACCACCAGCGTGGAGTCTTCCACCATCGCTTTTTCGTCAGCAACCGGCCACGGCGCGTTGTCGATATCGCCTTCGCCTTTCAGTTCCTGCCACAGCGTGAAGCAGATGTGCGGGGTGAACGGGTTAAGCATACGGACTACCGCCAGCAGCGCTTCCTGCATCAGGGCGCGATCCTGCTCGCCATCGGTCGGTGCTTTCGCCAGTTTGTTCATCAGCTCCATAATTGCCGCAATCGCGGTGTTGAAGGTCTGACGACGGCCGATATCATCGGTCACTTTAGCGATAGTTTTATGCACATCGCGACGCAGTGCTTTCTGATCTTCAGTCAACGCGTCGACATTCAGTGCTGCAACATCACCTTTTGCAGTGTGCTCGTAAACCAGTTTCCAGACACGTTTCAGGAAGCGGTTAGCCCCTTCCACGCCAGACTCCTGCCATTCGAGAGTCATATCCGCCGGAGAAGCAAACATCATAAACAGACGAACGGTGTCCGCGCCGTAACGTTCAACCATCACCTGTGGGTCGATACCGTTGTTCTTCGACTTGGACATTTTGCTCATGCCGGTATAAACCAGTTCATGGCCTGCCGCGTCTTTCGCTTTCACGATACGGCCTTTCTCGTCACGTTCAACGATAGCATCAACTGGGGAAACCCAGTTACGCTCGCCGTTTTCGCCAACATAGTAGAAGGCATCCGCCAGCACCATACCCTGACACAGCAACTGTTTTGCTGGTTCGTCAGAGTTCACCATGCCTGCATCACGCATCAGTTTATGGAAGAAGCGGAAGTAGAGCAGGTGCATAATGGCGTGTTCGATACCACCAATGTAGATATCCACCGGCAGCCAGTAGTTGGCCGCTTCGGAATCCAGCATACCTTCTTTGTACTCAGGGCAAGTGTAGCGCGCATAGTACCAGGAGGACTCCATAAAGGTGTCGAAAGTGTCGGTTTCACGCAGCGCTGGCATACCGTTAACGGTGGTTTTCGCCCACTCAGGATCAGCTTTTATCGGGCTGGTAATGCCGTCCATCACCACATCTTCCGGCAGGATCACCGGCAGCTGGTCGTCCGGGGTCGGCATTACAGTACCGTCTTCCAGTGTCACCATCGGAATCGGCGCGCCCCAGTAACGTTGACGGGAAACACCCCAGTCGCGCAGGCGGTAGTTCACTTTACGCTCGCCAACACCCATCGCAGTCAGTTTATCGGCGATGGCGTTGAAGGCTGCTTCATGATCAAGGCCGTTGAACTCGCCAGAGTTGAACAGCACGCCTTTTTCGGTCAGGGCTTGCTGAGAAAGATCTGGCTCAGAGCCGTCAGCTGCCAGGATAACCGGCTTGATATTCAGGCCGTATTTAGAGGCAAACTCGTAGTCGCGCTGGTCGTGACCCGGAACCGCCATAACTGCGCCGGTGCCGTATTCCATCAATACGAAGTTTGCTGCCCAAACGGGAATTTCTTCGCCCGTTAATGGGTGAACCGCTTTAAAGCCAGTATCGACGCCTTTTTTCTCCATCGTCGCCATTTCAGCTTCGGCAACTTTGGTGTTACGGCATTCGTCAATAAAGGCGGCCAGTTCAGGATTATTTTCCGCCGCTTTCTGTGCCAGCGGATGACCTGCCGCTACCGCCAGGTAGGTACAACCCATAAAGGTGTCCGGGCGGGTAGTGTAAACGGTCAGCGTGTTGTCATAGTCGTTAACGTTGAAAGTGATTTCTACGCCTTCGGAACGACCAATCCAGTTACGCTGCATGGTTTTAACGGTGTCTGGCCAGTGATCCAGTTTATCCAGATCGTTGAGCAGCTCGTCAGCGTAAGCGGTGATTTTGATAAACCATTGCGGGATCTCTTTACGCTCAACTTTGGTATCGCAGCGCCAGCAGCAGCCGTCGATAACCTGTTCGTTCGCCAGTACGGTCTGGTCGTTCGGGCACCAGTTGACCGCAGAAGTCTTCTTATATACCAGGCCTTTTTTATACAGCTCGGTGAAGAATTTCTGTTCCCAACGGTAGTATTCCGGCGTACAGGTTGCCAGCTCGCGGCTCCAGTCATAACCAAAGCCCAGCATTTTGAGCTGGTTTTTCATGTACGCGATGTTGTCGTACGTCCACGGTGCTGGCGCGGTGTTATTTTTCACCGCTGCGCCTTCCGCAGGCAGACCAAACGCGTCCCAGCCGATCGGCTGCAGAACGTTTTTGCCCAGCATGCGCTGGTAACGGGCGATCACGTCACCGATGGTGTAGTTACGTACGTGGCCCATGTGTAGTCGACCAGAAGGATAGGGAAGCATAGACAGGCAGTAATACTTCTCTTTGCTCTCGTCTTCTGTTACTTCAAATGTGCGCTTCTCATCCCAATGAAGCTGTACTTTGGATTCTATCTCTTCCGGGCGGTATTGCTCTTGCATGGCAGCCAGTGGTCCTGTTTTCAATACGGCTACAAAAGTAGCGTTAGAGGTGGTTTTTCAGATCCGCATAGCATAGCCCAAACGTCCGCGTCAAAACAGCCTTTCGCGCACTCGACGTTGAAATGATGCCCGGATTATTCATACATTAATTTACAGAGTTTGTGGGCGTAATAGCAAAGCAAGGAACAAAGAACGTCTATTATTATAGTCAGTTAACGACCCGGGAGATGAAACGATGAACAAGGTTGCTCAATATTACCGTGAACTGGTCGCGTCACTGAGCGAACGCCTGCGTAATGGCGAACGTGATATCGACGCACTGGTGGAACAGGCGCGCGAGCGCGTAATAAAAACAGGGGAGTTAACGCGAACCGAGGTCGATGAGCTGACGCGAGCTGTCAGACGTGACCTGGAAGAGTTCGCCATGAGCTATGAAGAGAGCCTGAAAGAAGAGTCTGACAGCGTCTTTATGAGGGTGATTAAAGAAAGCTTGTGGCAGGAACTGGCAGACATCACCGATAAAACGCAGCTTGAATGGCGCGAAGTTTTCCAGGACCTCAATCATCACGGGGTTTATCACAGCGGAGAAGTGGTAGGGCTGGGAAATCTGGTCTGCGAGAAATGTCATTTCCATCTCCCAATCTACACACCGGAAGTGCTGACGCTATGCCCGAAATGTGGTCATGATCAGTTCCAGAGACGCCCGTTCGAGCCTTAATGGTCCGATTTCAAACAGCAATAAAGAGAATATGGGCCGAATAAAATTCCCCGGCCCTTGTTTTTATCTCTACAGTAAATCTTCAATCTCACGGATTTTTTGACTGACATCCCTGGTACCGGATGACTGAGCTTTACGATACAGATCGAGAGCCTGTCGGAGATCGACAGGTCTTCCTTCTCCGTAATGATACATAATGGCAAGGTTATACCAGGCAGTGGCATTATCGCATTCAGCGGCTTTCGTAAACCATTCAAAGGCGGCCTGATAATCCTTCTCAACGCCTTGACCGTGTTTATACATATAGCCGATGTTAACGTAAGCGCCGACGCTTTCCTGAGCGGCAGCCTTCAGATACCAGTACATTGCTTGCTTATAGTCCTGGTCAACCCCTTCGCCAGCGTTATAATCCCACGCAATTTGAAATTGAGCGTGCCGATTACCTTGCTGTGCGCTTTTCAAATACCAGAATGCGGCAAGAGCTTTGTTTTGGGCAACACCTTTACCGTCTTCATAAAGATCGGCCAGATTGTCTTGTGCGTAACTATGGCCTTGCAATGCAGCTTGTTTGTACCAGAAAAATGCCAGCGCATAGTCTTGTGCGACTCCGTTGCCATTTCTGTACATCCACCCAAGATTATTTTGCGCATAAGACATTCCGCTCTCCGCGGCTATCTGATACCAGACAACCGCTTCTTTATAGTTGGGGTCTTCTCCACGATCCAGTATCCAGCCAAGGGCGTTGGAAGCGAAAGTATGGCCTTGTAGGGCAGCTTTTTTCAGCCAAAAGATGGCTTGCCCATTATCTTTATGACGGCTTTTATCCTCGGTATACTTTTGCCCTAAGGAATATTGTGCTTCACAATGACCTTGCTCAGCGGCCAGCTTCAGCCAGTAAAAGGCCTTTTCGTCATCCGGAGAGTCAATTGCGCTATCGCGATTATAATAAAACCCAACAATATATTGAGCCTCGCAATCGCCTTTTTCAGCACGTTCGATAATCTCATCTATTGATAAGTTATCGCAGCAACTTGACGTAAAAATCATTATCATTTCCTTATGGTTGTAGATAAAACATATTATATTTTTATGTATTCCATTTTTGCGTAAGCCTTATTTTATGCGTATTATGTTGCGTCAGAAAAGTATAAATAAATGAGTCTCGCAATGTAGTTTACATTCATTAAATGAATGTTTAAGGATAAATTATATGGACATGGAGTCGCAAAAAATATTGTTTGCACTTTCCACTCCGATGGAAATACGCAATGAATGCTGTTTACCTTCGCATTCATCCCCCAAAATGTATTTAGGTACATGCTTTTTTGACCTTTCTTCCTCATGGGGAATTGATGACCGTGATGACCTGCTGCGTACAATTCACCGAATGATGGATAACGGTCATGCTGCGCGGTTGGCAGGGTTTTATCACCGCTGGTTTCGTTATTCTCCATGTGAATGGCGTGATTATCTTGCTGAACTAAATGAGCAAGGTCAGGCTTATGCGCAATTTGTCGCCAGCACCGCCGAATGCTGTGGCGAAGGGGGAATCAAAGCCTGGGATTATGTCCGGATGGGTTTTTTAAGCCGAATGGGCGTACTTAATAACTGGTTGAGCGAAGAAGAAAGTCTATGGATCCAGTCGCGCATTCATCTACGGGCGCTACGTTATTATAGTAACTGGCAGCAATACTTTGCCGGTTATACCTTTGGTCGGCAATATTGGCAGTCTCCCGAAGATGATAATCTTCAGTTATTACGTGAATTTTTAGCGCGTAAAGAATACGACGATTCCGGCAATGATATGTTTTATCAATTATTTGCCAGTGATGATGCGTATTACCCTACCTTGTCCTGGCAACCATTGGCTTACTATTCTGCATGCCCGGAAACGCTTAAGGATATGAGCGATCTATGAAAAATTGCTGGAAGATCCTCAACATAGAGGAAACAACTGACGTCGATATTATCCGCCGCGCTTATCTGGCGCTGTTACCGTCCTTTCATCCAGAAACCGATCCGCAGGGTTTTAAACAACTTCGTCAGGCGTATGAGGAGGCGCTACGGATTGCGCAGTCGCCTGCTAAATCTGTTTGGCAACCAGAAGAACATGAAGTTGCAGAACATGAAATTCTGCTCGCCTTTCGTGCGTTACTCGCCTCTGATAGCGAACGTTTTCTGCCCTCTGCCTGGCAGCGATTCATTCAGCAATTAAATTATTGCTCGATGGAAGATATTGATGAATTACGCTGGTCGCTGTGCACAATAGCCATGAACACTGCCCATTTATCCTTCGAGTGCGTGGTGTTATTAGCAGAAAGATTGCGGTGGTTGCAGGAGGAAAACGTCGGGGAAATAGACGAAGAAGAACTGGAATCCTTTTTATATGCCATTGCGAAGGGGAATGTTTTTAACTTCCAGACCATTCTGCATCTGCCCGTTGCCGTACAAAATGACACCATTGATTTTTACCAAATGTTCGCGCGGATTTGGTCATCGCATCCAGAATGGCTGACATTGTATTTAGCGCAACATCGCGCAGTGATTATCCCCGATGATGCAAATTTGCACAGAAATTTACTCCGCTGGTATAGCACAAGCCGTCTGGATATCCCCGAACTTCTGGATTACGCCCGGTCGTGGCGGGAAGCTGAACCTGATAATGAAGATGCGCGTTATTATGAATACGCGCAACGCGTCTATTGTGGAGAAGGCGAAAGCCTGCTGGCAGAACTTTGTGACTACTGGCGCGAGTATCCCTCCACCCAGGCGGATGCTTTAATGTTGCAATGGTGCCGTCAGCATCGGGTCGATTATTACCCGTTAGTCGTGATGATGATTGAAGCACGTGAACTGGTTAACGATCAGGGGAAACCGTTACTTTATGTTCCTGGTGACAGTGCGCGTACGCGCTTTCAATTATACGAAATACTCAGCGATGAGAAACTCTCTGCGCTGGGGCGTTCTCTGGTTGAGATGGTTTTGCACAAAGGGCGTAAGCCGCGAATCTCACTCACGCGTGATACACAGCATCCCTTATGGACATTATATTTAGTTGCTAAACAATTAGTGCAGACCAGCCAACCTACAGAAGAATCATTGATGCCGATCGTCGCCCGCCTTGATGCAGAAGATCGTTGTCCTCTGGACGCATTAATAATTCGACGATTATTAATTCAGTCGGCGAATTTTGCCGGGCAACAAACCGTCGAGCCGGAGCCGCAACCGCAGCCAATGCCCGTTGACGATGGTGGGCCGGGCTGTCTGGGCATCATTAAAATTATTTTCTATATTTTTATCTTTGCTGGTTTGATAGGGAAAATACTTCATCTGTTCGGGTGAAAGTCGACGTTAATGTGCGGGAAGCTCTGCAAGTAATCTTTCCGCATTTTTATAATGTTGCTCTGCCGCCAGTTCTAACCATTTGCGAGCTTCATAATTGTTGGTGCTAATACCCGTGCCGTTTCTGTAGATCAAACCCAACGTGTATTGTGCATGAACATGCCCTTGTTCAGCTGCTTCCTTATACCAGAGAATTGCTTTACGGGTATCGGGTTTGACCCCCAGACCTTTGAGGTAGATCCACCCCAGTTTACTTTGCGCGCGTGGATTTTCCTGTTCCGCTGATTGCTCATACCAGTATCTCGCCTGTGTATAATCCAGTGGTTTACCGTCGCTACCATGAAGATAAAATTCTCCAAGGCGATATTGCGACGTTGAGTGACCATGAATCGCGGAAAGCTCCGTGGCTGCCGTGGTGAATGGAAGACTGCCCGGTGAGCTTAAATAATCAAAGGCATAATTCGCCATGGCTTTATCACGCAACGTCGTTTTCTTGGGTTGGCTAATACAGGTTATTGCTGCAACTATAAATATTGCGAATATATACATTAATTTTTTATTCATGTGTGAATGCTTCGATTTTCTTTTTATTTTGAAAGCGTCAAGTTTATACTCATCAATAATAAAAAAGTAGTCAGTTAATGCACTTAAGGGATTATTAACAAATGAATAAGGAAGAACAATATCTTCTTTTTGCGCTTTCTACGCCCATGGAAATACTTAATCAGGGTTGCAAGCCCGCGCATGACTCGCCAAAAATGTATACCGGGATAAAAGAATTCGATCTCTCATCATCCTGGGGAATAAATAATCGTGATGATTTAATTCAGACTATTTATCAGATGACCGATGATGGTCATGCCAATGATTTAGCTGGCTTATATCTGACATGGCATCGCTCTTCCCCTGAAGAGTGGAAAGCATTAATTGCTGGCGGCTCGGAGAGAGGGTTGATTTATACCCAATTCGTTGCCCAAACCGCTATGTGTTGTGGGGAAGGGGGAATCAAAGCCTGGGATTATGTGCGGATGGGTTTTTTATCACGGGTTGGTGTGCTCAACAAGTGGCTGACGGAAGACGAGAGTTTATGGCTGCAATCGCGCGTCTATATACGAGCACACCATTACTATCACAGCTGGATGCACTATTTTTCCGCCTATTCGTTAGGGCGTCTCTACTGGCAATCTTCTCAGTGCGAAGACAACGCTTCGCTACGCGAGGCGCTAACCCTGTACAAATACGATAGCGCCGGGAGTCGGATGTTCGAAGAGCTGGCAGCGGGAAGCGACCGTTTCTATGCCACGCTTCCCTGGCAGCCATTAACTGTCCAGCCTGAATGCCCGGTAACGCTTAAGGATGTGAGCGACCTATGAAAACATGTTGGCAAATCCTCGAAATTGAAAGCACGACGCAAATAGACATTATCCGCCAGGCTTATCTTGCTCGCTTACCGTTGTGTCATCCCGAAACCGATCCGCAGGGGTTTAAAGCATTACGCCAGGCCTATGAAGAGGCGCTGCGACTGGCGGTAAATCCTGTCGCGGAAGCAGATGATGAAGAAAAAGATGCCGCCGCTGAACATGAAATACTACGTGCATTCAGGGCATTACTGGATTCTGAAAGTGATCGTTTTCAGCCCTCCGCCTGGCAGAAATTTATTCAGCAATTAAATACCTGGAACATGGAGGATGTCGATCAATTACGCTGGCCGCTGTGTGCAGTCGCTATAGAAGCGCGATATCTTTCATTAAATTGTGCTTCTTTGCTGGCAGAGCGTTTGAACTGGCATTCGTTTAATGACAGCGAAGGAATGGATGAGGAAGAAAGGGAGGCTTTTCTTGAGGCCATTCAGGCTGGTGATTGTTTCGATTTCCTTAGCCTTCTGGAATATCCCGTCGCGTTGCAGAACCAGACTGTTGAGTATTACTTCGCGCTGGAACGCTGCTGCCGTTACCATCCTGACTATGTCACTGCGTTTATGGCAATGGAAGGTCCGTGGTTCATTCCTGATGATGCAAAGTTACATCGCAAACTGTTGCGCTGGCACAGCTCGGTGCAAACAGGTATGGCGGAACTCATTCCTGTAGCGCAACAGTGGCAAACGGAAGAACCAGAAAGTGAAGATGCCCGATATTACCAGTGTGCGCAACGGTTGTACTGCGGCGAGGGGGAAAGCATGCTTGCCGATCTCTGCGGTTACTGGGAAAGTTATCCGTCTACACAAGCCGATAATTTATTACTGCAGTGGAGTGCGCAACATTGCCCGGATTATTTCGCGCTGTTAGTGATAGTTATCGAAGCGCAAAGCATGATTGATGCGCAAGGTAACCCGTTGAAATATGTTCCTGGTGAGAGCGCCCGGACGCGGCTGTTATGGGCGGAAATTTTACATAGCGGAAAATTATCGCCGTTAGGTCAATCGTTTATTGAGTCGTTATTCTTCAAGCGCAAAGCATGGGCATGGTGGAAATCGAGAGTCGGTAGCGAGACAGAACAAGATTCACCGTTACTGGATTTGTATCGTGTAGCGGAACAGGTTGTGCTGGAAGCGTTCCCGAAACAAGAGATGCTGGCCCGTCTTAATACAAGGCTGGAAGGTGGAGATGCTCATCCATTAGAGGCCATTATCACGCGGATGCTGTTGACGAAAGTGAAACTCGAGCCGGAGGATGAAGATGTCGATGAGCCAACACCTGAAAACCACGAAGAAAAAAATGATGAGGATGAAAAACCACAGAGCATTACCAGCATTATCAAAATCAGCTTAACGGTGCTGGTGATAGGCTATGCTCTCGGAAAAATCGCGATGTTGTTTAGCTGAGGATGTGTTTTTTGCGCCGATGCCGGATGCAGCGTTTATGCCGCATCCGGCAGCCGTGTTTAAGGGATCTCAATAGCCAAATAATCGCTCGCCCGTCGCCGAACTTCATCGACGCGGGCCATATCGTTTGACTGCAACGCCGCATCAAAATCGGTGATCACCCGGCCGATCTCTTCTCGCTCGTCACCCAGCGCCCGCGCCCACAACTCTTCCAGTTTGGCCTTAAAGGTACGGTTGATAAGCATATCGCGCGGATAAATTTTTAATGCGGATAACCTTGCCCGACTCTCTTCAATTTGCTGGGTACTTAACGTTACCGGGCTGTGGTTAATGACTCTGGACTTAACGCTGCCGTCTTCCAGAAGCACGTCAACTTCAAGCAACCCGTTGATATCATAACTAAAGCGAATATCAATCGACTGATAAGCCCCGGTTTTCTTCAACGGCACATCGAAGGATTCTACCAGAATGTTATTTTTAACTTTGTGGTTTTCTCCCTGATAGACGTTAACCGTAATTGAATCCTGTTCCGGGTGCATGGTCGAGTAAGTTTCTACACGCGACACCGGTACAGTGGTGTTTCGTTCAATAATCGGTGAGAAAATGCCGGAAACGCCCTGGCGGTTAACTTCAACACCTAAGGAGTAGGGGCAAATATCGGTGAGGATCACTTCTTCAATGTCTTCGCTGCGTAAGCGGCAGGCGGCCTGGATCGCTGCGCCCAGCGCGACAATAGTACTCGGGTCGTAACTTTGATACGGTAATTTGCCAAACAGACGCACGGCGATTCGCTGCACCAGCGGCATTTGTGATGCGCCGCCAACCAGCACCAGACTGTCGATTTGACTTGGCTTCAGACGTGCATCGCGCAACGCCTGTTCAATCGGCACTCGCAAGCGATTGAGCAGCGGCAACCACAAATCTTCCAGTTCGTTCTCGTAAAATTCGCACTCACGCGTTTCTTCCTGATACTGCCAGCTAATTTGCAGCGGTAATTGATTGCTGCATTTTGCCGCTTCCACGCTGGTGTACAGGGCTGCCAGCTCACTTTCGTTGAGCATGTTTTTAGCCACTGCGGCGCGTTTTAAAACTTCATCCACCAGCATATGAGTAAAATCTTCGCCGCCAAGAAAGTTGTCGCCAGCGGAGGCGTGAACTTCAATCACCGGCGTGGCGTATTCGAGCACCGTGACGTCAAACGTGCCGCCACCGAGATCAAAAACCAGCGAGCGGGTATTTTGTTGCGTATGCAGGCCATATGCCATCGCAGCTGCTGTGGGTTCATTAATTAAGCGTACCGCATTTAACCCGGCTAGCTCCGCTGCTAAACGGGTATGCTTGCGTTGTTCATCACTGAAATAAGCCGGAACAGAGATCACCACATTTTTAATAGAACGTTGCAGAAATTCTTCGGCATCTTCTTTTAATGAACGTAAGACCAAAGAGGACAGTTCTGGTGCGTTAAATGTGTCGCTGCCTAACCGCCAGTTGGTATTACTGCCCATTGAGCGTTTAAATAATGCGGCGGTTTTATCCGGATGCGAAGTGCGCCGTGATACAGCCGGTTTTCCGACTAAAATATGATTATTTTCATCCATACTAATGATGGATGGTGTTAAATATTCACCGAACTTATTTGGAATTAATTGCGCGGCACCGTCTTTCCAGACGGCAATTAAACTATTGGTAGTGCCGAGATCGATACCAATGGCGAGTTCTGCATTATCCATTGCATTTATATCTTGAAAGAAAAAGAGATAAACAGATTAAGACCACCCTGTGAAAGCGTGGTGATCTTAATCAATGTGGTGTGTTAAGCGTAAAATTTCAGACGCTCAGCCAGTAAATCAACAAAGCCCTGACGATCAATATCGACCATTACAGTGGCATTCGGTTTATTGCCTGTCAGATAATAATAATCAACAACCGTCATGCCCTGAGTATATTTCCCCTGTGTTTCCACGCCAACCCAGCGCTCAACAGTGGTAAACAACTCTGGTTTCAACAGCCAGGCGATGGTGCATGGGTCATGCAGCGGTGCGCCCACAAAGCCCCATTTTTCGTCTTTGTGATATTCGAGGAAGAAATCCAGCAGTTCGGCAACAATGGTTGAAACAGGGTTGCCAATCGCGCGGAAACGCTCGGTGTCTTCAACGTGGATTTGTGCTTTGTGGGTAACATCCAGACCGGCCATCACCACCGGGATCCCTGACTGGAAAACAATTTCTGCCGCTTCCGGGTCAACATAAATATTAAACTCGGCGGCTGGCGTCCAGTTACCAAGCCCCATTGCGCCGCCCATAATCACGATACGGGCGATTTTGCTATGCAGTTCCGGATGGCTATTGAGCAGCAAGGCAACGTTAGTTTGCGGTCCGGTAGAAACAATCGTGACAGGTTCCGCACTTTCACGCAGCGTTTTCGCCATCAGCTCCACCGCCGTACAGTTTTGCGGTGCGAACGTCGGTTCCGGTAATGCCGGGCCGTCGAGACCGCTTTCGCCGTGCACATTGTCCGCGATAATCAAATCACGCATTAATGGTTTTACCGCGCCGCCTGCTACCGGAATATCGGTGCGATTAAGCAAGGTCAGCATACGCAGAACATTGCGTAAGGTTTTTTCTGGTGTCTGGTTTCCGGCGGAAGACGTAATTGCTTTGACATCAAGCTCTGGTGAGGCGAGGGCGAGAACTATTGCGATAGCGTCGTCATGACCTGGGTCGCAATCTAACAGAATCGGCAGTGCCATTGTTGCTCCTTGTTGTGTGCTTCTTTGCGACAAGGGTAACGCCAGGATGTAACAGATACGAGGAGCGAAACGATAAAGCGTGAGATGGCGCGCACTTGGGTATGCGCGCCAGAGTGATTAATGCAGGATTTTCGCGAGGAAGTCTTTTGCGCGGTCCGATTTCGGATCATCGAAGAAAGCGTCTTTCGGCGAGTCTTCGACAATTTTACCCTCGTCCATAAAGATCACCCGATTCGCCACTTTACGGGCAAAGCCCATTTCGTGGGTCACCACCATCATGGTCATTCCTTCGTTCGCCAGTTCCACCATCACGTCCAGCACTTCGTTAATCATCTCCGGATCCAGCGCCGATGTCGGTTCGTCGAACAGCATCGCGATAGGATCCATGCACAATGCGCGAGCGATCGCCACACGCTGCTGCTGACCGCCGGAAAGCTGCGCCGGAAACTTATTGGCATGTGCGGAAAGCCCGACGCGCTCCAGCAATTTCAGGGCTTTTTCACGAGCGGGCGCTTTATCGCGTTTAAGCACTTTTACCTGCGCCAGGGTCAGGTTTTCAATAATCGACAAATGAGGGAACAGCTCGAAATGCTGGAACACCATCCCGACGCGGGAACGCAGCTTTGCCAGATCGGTTTTCTTATCATTAACCACGATACCATCGACGGTGATTTCACCTTGCTGCACCGGTTCGAGGCCGTTGACGGTTTTAATCAGTGTTGATTTGCCAGAGCCTGACGGACCACAAACCACCACTACTTCACCTTTTTTCACTTCGGTTGAGCAGTCGGTCAGCACCTGAAAGTGACCATACCATTTTGAAACATTTTTCAGGGTAATCATTATGCTGTCCTTCTTTTCAAGTAGCTGACCAACAACGATGCGCTAAGGCTAATAACGAAATAAACAAACCCGGCAAACAGAATCATTTCGACCTGTGTACCATCACGCTCACCAATGGTTGAGGCGGTACGGAAGAAATCGGCCAGAGATAACACATACACCAGCGAGGTATCCTGGAACAGTACGATGCCCTGAGTGAGCAGCAGCGGCACCATCGCGCGGAACGCCTGCGGCAGAATAATCAGTTTCATCGACTGCCAGTGAGTCATCCCCAACGCCAGCGCGGCGCTCGACTGCCCACGGGAAATACTTTGAATACCGGCACGGATAATCTCTGAATAGTAGGCCGCTTCAAACATCGAAAACGCCACCATCGCCGAAATTAAACGGATATCATTTTTTGGCGATAATCCCAGCACGTTTTGCAGAAAACCCGGCACAATCAGGTAAAACCATAGCAAAACCATGACTAACGGGATCGAACGGAACACGTTAACGTAGGCTTTGGCAAACCAGGCAATCGGCGCAAAGCTGGACAAGCGCATTACTGCCAGCAACGTACCCCACAAAATACCAATGACCACCGCCGTGATGGTGATTTTCAGGGTGATCACCAGCCCGTCGAGCAGATATGGCAGGGAAGGAACAATGGAACTCCAGTCAAACTCGTACATTATTTGCCCCCCATGTTGCCGGGCAGGCGAACTTTACGTTCAACCAGCGTCATCACCAGCATGATAAAAGCGTTAATCAACACATACGCCAGCGTAATGGCGGTAAATGACTCCCAGGCGTGGGCCGAGTAATCGAGCAATTTACCGGCCTGCGCCGCCATATCCACCAGACCGATGGTCGAGGCGATGGCGGAGTTTTTTACCAGGTTCATCATCTCAGAGGTCATTGGCGGGACGATAACGCGATAAGCGTTAGGCAACAGTACGTAGCGGTAAGCCTGCGGTAGCGTCAGACCCATTGCCAGCGCGGCATTTTTTTGCCCACGCGGCAGCGACTGAATCGCGGCGCGTACTTGTTCGCAAACACGAGCTGCAGTAAACAGTCCCAGACAGAGCATGGAGGAGAGGAAAAACTGAATATTGGGGTCTAGTTCTGCCTTAAACCACATGCCGATTTTTTCCGGCAACAGTTCAGGGATAACCAGATACCAGGTAAAGAATTGCACAATCAACGGCACGTTGCGGAACAGTTCGACATACAACGTACCCAGACCGGAGAGAAAACGGTTTGGAACGGTACGTAAAATGCCGAAAAATGAACCGACGAGGAAAGCGATAATCCAGGCGCAGATCGACAAAGCGATCGTCACCTGAAAACCACTCCAGATCCAACCAAGATAGGTGGTGTTGCCGAACGGGGCTTGTTGTAAAAAAATACCCCAGTTCCAGTCTATAGACATAAATCTACTCCAGAAAAAAGAGGGTAGCAGCGTTAACTGCTACCCTCGAAGATTGTTACCCAGCGTATTGCGGTTTTCAGGCCCGATGGGGAACGACCATCAGGCGTATAGTCTGTCCGTGCTACGTAACAATCGAGAGGGCTGGAATTTCCGCCCCTGGTTCTTGTAATTAGTTCAGTGCCTTGTCATTCGGTTCTTTGAACAGTGCTTTCATTTCGTCTGACAGTTCGAAATTCATGTTCAGGTTTTTCGGCGGAATTGGATTTTTGAACCACTTATCAAACCATTTTTCCGCTTCACCGGAGGTCTGCACCTGAGCGATAGTGTCATCCATCAGCTTTTTGAACTGCGGATCGTCTTTACGCAACATGCAACCGTAGGCTTCCTGAGACTGCGGCTTGCCGACGATTTCCCAGTTGTCTGGTTTCTTCGCTTTCGCTCGCTCACCGGCTAACAGAGCGTCATCCATCATAAAGGCAACGGCACGACCGCTTTCCAGGGTGCGGAAAGAGTCACCGTGATCTTTGGCGCTGATGATGCGCATATTCATTTTTTGCTCTTCATTCAGTTTGTTGAGCAAAACTTCAGAGGTAGTGCCGGAAGTAACGACTACGGCTTTGCCTTTCAGGTCGGCAAAATCTTTGATATCGCCGCCTTTTTTGGTCAGCAGGCGCGTACCGACCACGAAAATAGTGTCAGAGAAAGCCGCCTGTTTTTGGCGTTCGACGTTGTTGGTGGTTGAACCACATTCAAAATCGAAAGTGCCGTTTTGCAGCAGCGGAATACGGTTTTGTGAGGTGATCGGAATCAGTTTCACCTGCAAGTCCGGTTTATTGAGTTTCTTTTTCACTGCTTCAACAATGGCGTTGGAGTAATCCTGCGAGTAACCCACCACTTTTTGCTGATTGTCGTAATAAGAGAAAGGTACTGAAGATTCACGGTGACCGACGACAATCACACCGTTTTTGGCGATTTTGTCCAGCGTACTGCCCGCTGCCGGGGCGGCGTCATCTGCCTGTGCCAGGCCTGCGGAAAGCGCCAGGGCCAGGATTGCTGTGGCAGGTTTACGTAATTGCATATCCAACTCCTTTATCTTCTGCGTTAAGAACGCATGGATACCCGTTGTGAGTGTTTGTGTTGTTATCATCTGCAACTTTATTGTGCAGTGTTGTGTTTGTTAGGTAACATTTAGTTTGGCTAAATGTAAAGATATTGATGTTTTATTGTTTGTTTTTGCGAGATGCGCCGCACCATTCCGAAGCAAAATTCTTAAAATGCACTCTTTTGGTGCTACCGGTGGATTGCTGTGGTGCAACCGGGTTGTTCTGACGCGGGTTCAAGCTTTGCCTTGTATAACAAAGCAATAGATGTGCCAAAGTTGGATAGGGGAATTTTGTCATCCGGATAACGCACTGATACCACATCCGGCGAGCGTGCCGAAATACGGGATGTATTCCGGCACGATAAGAAGGGATTATTTACGTCGTTGATGCAGACTCATCAACACAGCGGCAAAACCAAACAGTGCCGTCAGTACCCACAGCGGCCAGTTGCCGGTACGTGCGTACGGTGTGAGTCCGGTAGTCGGCGTCACATTAGTGGTCAACACCTCGCGGGTGAATTGCGGGATCATCGCCTGAATCTCACCCTGCGGACCAATCACCGCCGTGATGCCATTATTGGTGCTACGCAGCAGCGGGCGCGCCAGCTCCAGCGCACGCATTCGCGCCATCTGAAAGTGCTGCCATGGGCCAATAGACTTACCAAACCACGCATCGTTGGAGATAGTCAGCAGATAGTCGGTATCCGGGCGGAAGTTATCGCGCACTTGCTCGCCGAGAATGATCTCGTAGCAAATAGCCGCAGTAAGCTCAATACCATTTACCGACAGCGGTGGTTGGATATATGGTCCACGGCTGAATGACGACATCGGCAGATCAAAGAACGGTGCTAACGGACGCAGAATCGACTCCAGCGGGACAAACTCGCCAAACGGCACCAGATGGTTTTTGTTATAGCGATCGGTCGATTCATAGCTGTACGGTGCACCTTTACCCAGCGTGATGATGGTGTTGTAGGTATCGTAGCGGTTCTGCTTATTGAGACGCGCGTCGACAATCCCGGTGACCAGCGAGCTACCTTTATCACGCAACTCACCGTCCAGTGCTTTGAGGAACGGCTGCTGATTAATTTCCAGGTCGGTTATCGCCGACTCCGGCCAGATAATCAGCGATGACTTGCCCATCAGCGGTGCCGTTGCGTTGTAGTAAATCTTCAGCGTATTGAGAAGCTGGCCTTCATCCCACTTCAGCGATTGCGGAATGTCGCCCTGAACCATCGAAACCTGAATGGTTTTCTCCGGTTGCGGGGTGAACCACTGGATGTAACGCAGCGGGAAGGGAAGGGCGAACAGCACGACGGCCACCACCAGCGGACGCCAGTTGCGTTTGACCAACGCCAGTGCCAGCAGGCCGCTTACCATCATCAGCAGGAAGTTAATGGCTTCCACGCCCATTATCGGTGCCAGTCCTTTTAACGGACCGTCAATCTGGCTATAGCCGAACTGCAACCACGGGAAGCCAGTCAGCACCCAACCGCGCAGAAACTCGGTCACTTGCCAGAGAGCAGGGGCGGCAATCGCCACGCGTAGCCAGGTGGTTTTCGGCCACAGACGCGACAGCACGCCAGCAAACAGTCCGGTATACAGCGACAAATACGCCGCCAGCAGCACCACCAGGAAGATGTTAACTGGGCCAGGCATTCCGCCAAAGGTCGCGATGCTGACATAGACCCAGTTAATACCGCTGCCAAACAGGCCAAATCCCCAGCAAAAGCCAATAGCGGCAGACTGGAGTGGACGGCGGTTAAAGGTGAGCGCCTGAAGTCCCATCAGCGAAATAATCGCCGCAGGCCAGACATCGTAAGGAGAGAAGGCCAGCGTTCCGCAGGCACCGAATAATAACGCCAGCAGCAGGCGAATGCGCTGGCGTTCAATTAATGAGGCAAAAGCCATGTAGTTATCTATCCAGTTTCGGTTTTATTCATCCAGCTTTGGCTGGGGTGAGTCATCCGGGATTTTGACATGAACCTGAATAATACGCCGACTGTCGGCCATCGCCACTTTGAACTGGTAACCGTCGATGTCGATGGTTTCGCCACGCGCCGGGAGATGCCCAAATGCCTGCATCACTAGACCGCCGATGGTGTCGACTTCTTCATCGCTAAAGTGGGTGCCGAAGGCTTCGTTGAAATCTTCGATGGAAGCCAGTGCGCGCACGGTCCAGGTATGACGACTCAGCTGACGGAAGTCGATATCATCTTCTTCGTCATACTCGTCTTCAATCTCACCAACAATCAGTTCCAGGATATCTTCAATGGTCACCAGACCGGAAACCCCACCGAATTCGTCAATGACGATCGCCATGTGGTAACGCTGAGAGCGAAACTCTTTCAGCATCCGGTCTACGCGCTTACTTTCAGGAACGACAACCGCCTGACGTAACACTTTGTCCATGCTGAAGGCTTCTGCATCGCTGCGCATAAACGGCAGCAAGTCTTTCGCCATCAGAATCCCTTCAATGTGATCTTTGTCTTCGCTAATCACCGGGAAACGTGAGTGGGCGGACTCGATGATGACATCAAGGCATTCGTCCAGCGTCTGGTTGCGTTTCAGGGTAATCATCTGGGAGCGGGGGATCATGATGTCGCGAACGCGTTGGTCTGCGATGTCCATCACCCCTTCGAGCATATCGCGCGTATCTTCGTCGATAAGGTCGTTCTGCCCGGAATCACGGATCAGCGCCAGCAGTTCGTCACGGTTTTTCGGTTCACCGTGGAAAAGTTGGCTGAGTAACAGGGAGAAAAATCCCTTCTTGTTGCTTATCGTGTCACTACTGTGTGAATTGTCGTCGCTCATGGCGTCGTATGGGTTCTCATGTTAGTTAATCAAAACGCCGTCGTTAATCACCAACGGCGGGGACGTCTGCCAGTCAAATGCCTGGCAAATTATTCTTTCTCGGCAATGTACGGATCCTCATAGCCCAGAGCAAGCATAATCTCTGTTTCGAGGGCTTCCATTTCTTCTGCTTCGTCGTCTTCGATGTGATCGTAACCTAACAAATGCAGACTGCCGTGCACCACCATATGCGCCCAGTGCGCTTCCAGTGGTTTGCCTTGCTCTTGTGCTTCCTTCTCAACGACCTGACGGCAGATAACCAGATCACCCAGCAGCGACATCTCCATGCCAGGCGGTACTTCAAACGGGAAGGAGAGCACGTTGGTCGGCTTATCCTTACCGCGATAGGTCAGATTGAGACTGTGGCTTTCGGCGGTATCGACCACGCGAATAGTCACTTCCGATTCTTCCTGAAACTGCGGGATCACCGCATTCAGCCATGTCTGAAACTGGCTCTCTTCCGGTAACCCGGAATTATCTTCACATGCCAGTTGTAAATCGAGGATCACCTGACTCATTTTTGTTCCTGTTCTTCGCGCTTGCGTTCTGCTGCCAGCGCCGCTTTTCGTTTTTGTTCGGCTTCTTCCCAGGCTTCATAAGCGTTAACGATACGCGCTACCACCGGGTGACGAACCACGTCTTCGCTGTGGAAGAAGTTAAAGCTGATCTCTTCGACATCGGCTAACACTTCGATAGCGTGACGTAAACCTGATTTAGTATTACGCGGTAAGTCGATCTGCGTGACATCGCCGGTAATAACCGCTTTTGAGTTAAAACCGATACGAGTCAGGAACATCTTCATCTGTTCGATGGTGGTGTTCTGGCTCTCATCAAGAATGATAAACGCGTCGTTCAGCGTACGGCCACGCATATAGGCCAGTGGCGCGACTTCAATAACGTTGCGCTCAATCAGCTTCTCGACTTTCTCAAAGCCCAACATTTCAAACAGCGCGTCATACAGCGGGCGCAGATACGGGTCCACTTTCTGGCTTAAATCGCCAGGCAGGAAGCCCAGTTTCTCACCGGCTTCTACCGCCGGACGAGTCAGCAGAATACGGCGAATTTCCTGACGCTCCAGGGCATCAACTGCCGCAGCCACTGCCAGGTAGGTTTTACCCGTACCCGCCGGGCCAACGCCGAAGGTAATGTCATGGTCGAGAATATTGGCGATGTACTGCGCCTGGTTTGGCGTGCGCGGCTTGATTACGCCGCGTTTGGTCTTGATATTGACCGCTTTGCCATACTCCGGCACGCTCTCCGCACTTTGTTCCAGCACGCGTGCTTCTTTAATCGCCAGGTGGATCTGTTCCGGCTCGATATCCTGAATCTGACCGCGCATCGGGGCAGTATCGACATACAGGCTACGCAGAATGTCTGCCGCAGCGGTGACGCAAATCGGACGGCCGGTCAGTTTAAAGTGGTTATCACGGCGATTGATTTCGATGCCGAGACGGCGTTCGAGTTGTTTGATGTTGTCATCAAACGGGCCGCACAGGCTCAACAGACGTGCGTTGTCTGCTGGCTCCAGAGTAATTTCGCGAGTGTCTATGTTCAAACCGTTCCTCTTATCTGTATGCCGCCGGAAGCTGAACATTCACCGGCCTATAAGGAAATTATTCACGCCACAGGAAAAAGGCGCAAGCATTGAGATAAAGATGGGGATAAAGAGAGAAAAAACAAGGCCCACCGGAACGGCGGGCCTGAGAATTACGGCTGATAATAACCCACGCCAAGGTCATTTTCTTTGCGGGTACGGGCAATCACCGATTCCGGTGTTTCTGCCACGCGCAGACCCATTTCATCTTCAGTTCGCACCACTTTACCGCGCAGAGAGTTCGGGTAGACGTCGGTAATTTCTACATCGACGAATTTACCGATCATATCCGGTGTGCCCTCGAAGTTGACCACGCGGTTATTTTCAGTACGACCGGAAAGCTCCATGATGCTCTTACGCGATGTACCTTCTACCAGAATACGCTGGGTGGTGCCGAGCATACGGCGGCTCCATGCCATCGCTTGCTGATTAATGCGCTCTTGCAGAATATACAGACGCTGCTTCTTCTCTTCTTCCGGAACATCATCAACCATATCGGCGGCTGGCGTACCCGGACGTGCAGAGAAGATAAAGCTGTAGCTCATGTCGAAATTGACGTCGGCAATCAGCTTCATCGTTTTCTCGAAGTCTTCGGTGGTTTCGCCAGGGAAGCCAACGATGAAGTCAGAACTGATCTGAATATCCGGACGCGCCGCACGCAGTTTACGGATGATCGCTTTGTACTCCAGCGCTGTATGGGTACGTCCCATCAGGTTCAGAATGCGATCGGAACCGCTCTGTACCGGCAGATGCAGGAAGCTCACCAGCTCCGGCGTGTCACGGTACACTTCGATGATATCGTCGGTGAATTCGATCGGATGGCTGGTGGTAAAGCGAATACGATCGATCCCGTCGATCGCCGCAACCAGACGCAGCAGATCGGCAAACGATCCGGTGGTGCCGTCGTAGTTCTCACCACGCCAGGCGTTCACGTTCTGACCGAGCAGGTTGACTTCACGCACGCCCTGAGCCGCAAGCTGGGCAATCTCAAACAGAATATCGTCGGAAGGACGGCTTACCTCTTCACCACGGGTGTAAGGCACCACACAGTAGGTGCAATATTTATTGCAGCCTTCCATGATGGAGACAAACGCGGTTGGTCCTTCGGCACGCGGTTCCGGCAGACGGTCAAACTTCTCGATTTCCGGAAAGCTGATATCTACAACCGGGCTGCGGTCGCCGCGTACGGAGTTGATCATCTCCGGCAGACGGTGCAGCGTTTGCGGCCCAAAAATAATATCAACATAGTGGGCGCGCTGGCGAATGTGCTCGCCTTCTTGCGATGCCACGCAGCCGCCGACGCCGATAATCAGGTCTGGATTCTTCTCTTTTAACAGTTTCCAGCGACCCAACTGATGGAAGACTTTTTCCTGAGCCTTCTCGCGGATTGAGCAGGTGTTCAGCAGCAGCACATCCGCTTCTTCCGCCACGTCGGTCAGTTGATAGCCGTGGGTGGCATCCAGCAGATCGGCCATCTTCGATGAATCGTACTCGTTCATCTGACAGCCCCAGGTTTTAATATGGAGTTTTTTGGTCATCGACTTGCTCTTGCGAAATAGTAGCCAGGAATGCAGGGCGCATAGTGTAATGCTTTGCTGCCGTTGTGACCAGTATGAGCGTTATCAGCCCTTGGGGGTAAAAATCCTGTAAACTTAAAGCATATTGCTAACAGGATGATTGACCATGACAAATCAACCAACGGAAATTGCCATTGTCGGCGGAGGAATGGTCGGCGGCGCACTGGCGCTGGGACTGGCTCAGCACGGATTTTCGGTAACGGTAATCGAGCATGCAGAGCCTGCACCGTTTGTCGCTGACAGCCAGCCTGACGTGCGGATCTCGGCGATTAGTGCGGCTTCGGTATCATTGCTTAAAGGTTTAGGCGTCTGGGACGCGGTACAGGCCATGCGTTGCCATCCTTATCGCAGACTGGAAACGTGGGAGTGGGAAACGGCGCATGTGGTGTTTGATGCAGCCGAATTGAAGCTGCCGTTGCTTGGCTATATGGTGGAAAACACTGTCCTGCAACAGGCGCTGTGGCAGGCGCTGGAAGCGCATCCGAAAGTAACGTTACGTGTGCCAGGCTCACTAATTGCTCTGCATCGCCATAATGATCTTCAGGAACTGGAACTGAAGGGGGGCGAAGTGATCCAGGCGAAGCTGGTGATTGGCGCTGACGGTGCAAATTCGCAGGTGCGGCAAATGGCGGGAATTGGCGTTCATGCCTGGCAGTATGCGCAGTCGTGTATGTTGATTAGCGTACAGTGCGAGAATGATCCCGGCGACAGCACCTGGCAGCAGTTTACTCCGGACGGGCCGCGTGCGTTTTTGCCGCTGTTTGATAACTGGGCATCGCTGGTGTGGTACGACTCACCAGCGCGTATTCGCCAGTTGCAGAATATGAATATGGCGCAGCTCCAGGCGGAAATCGCGAAGCATTTCCCGTCACGTCTGGGTTATGTAACGCCGCTTGCTGCTGGTGCGTTTCCGCTGACGCGCCGCCATGCGTTGCAGTATGTGCAGCCAGGGCTTGCGCTGGTGGGCGATGCGGCGCACACCATTCATCCGCTGGCGGGGCAGGGGGTGAATCTTGGTTATCGCGATGTTGATGCGCTGATTGACGTTCTGGTGAATGCCCGCAGCTACGGTGAAGCGTGGGCCAGTTATCCTGTCCTCAAGCGTTACCAGATGCGGCGTATGGCGGATAACTTCATTATGCAAAGCGGTATGGATCTGTTTTATGCCGGATTCAGCAATAATCTGCCGCCACTGCGTTTTATGCGTAATCTCGGGTTAATGGCGGCGGAGCGTGCTGGCGTATTGAAACGGCAGGCGCTGAAATATGCGTTAGGGTTGTAGCCTTACAACATTGCCGGATGCATGCCAACTGTAGGTCGGATAAGACGCATCAGCGTCGCATCCGACTTTGAAGAATAAGACGTGTCAACATCGCATTCGACATTGAATATACGCAGAAAAGCAAAAAGCTCGCCGAAGCGAGCTTTTTTAATGTGGCTGGGGTACGAGGATTCGAACCTCGGAATGCCGGAATCAGAATCCGGTGCCTTACCGCTTGGCGATACCCCAACTGGGTGCACTTACAAGGTAAGCGTCTTGAATAAATTGGCTGGGGTACGAGGATTCGAACCTCGGAATGCCGGAATCAGAATCCGGTGCCTTACCGCTTGGCGATACCCCAAC